>CAININ010000253.1 GCA_903849265.1 uncultured Acidimicrobiaceae bacterium | reverse complement strand
GGGGCCGGGCGGACAGCCCGTGTCCGGGGAGGTCGAGGAGGATGACCCGGTTGCCCTTGGCTGCCAGGTCGGAGGCGAGCCGACGGTTCATGTTGGCGTCCATGAGGATTCCATGGAGGAAGATCAGAACCCGGGGGCCTTGGCCGTGCACCTCGTAGTAGAGCTCGAGGTTGTCGTGGACGAACTGGCCTACTTCGTAGGGGGACGCCGAGCCTGGGTTGTCATCGGGAAGGTCAGAAGGTGCCCGAAGGACCCGGGTCGACCGCGCCGCGGAACTAGAACGTGTTGCCCCTGTCGTTGCCATGCAGTCCACGGTACGCCCCAGGCTGCCGGTTTGCCAGCACCGGTAGCCGCGAGCGGACATCCGTCAGGGCGGCCAGGTCGAGATCGGCGACCACGATTCCGGGGTCCGGGTCGGTCCGCTCGGCTAGCACGACCCCCCAGGGGTCGACGATCATGGAGTGGCCGTGGCATCTGGGCATGCCCGGAGGCAGCGTCCCCACCTGTCCCGCTCCGATGACGAACACCTGGTCTTCGACGGCCCTGGCTCGCAGGAGCAGTTCCCAATGCGCCGGCCCCGTTGCCGCGGTAAACGCAGCCGGGACCGCCACGATCGTGGCCCCGTCGAGGGCCATCATCCGGTAGACCTCGGGAAACCGGATGTCGTAGCAGAGGGACAGTCCGAGGACGGGGGCGAGCGCATCGGGTTCGTGAGGATCGGCCGGGCCGAGAGATGCCACGACAACCTCGTCGCCAGGGGCGATCGTGTCGGACTCCCGGAAGGCCACGCCTCGCAGGGCCACATCGAACAGGTGGATCTTTCGGTAGGCGGCGATCAGAGCGCCGTCCGGTGCGATCAGACAGCTCGTATTGGATAGGCGCCCGTCCTCGCTTCGGGACCGTTCCGGAATGCTGCCGGCCACCAGGTGGATCCCGAGGCGCGCGGCAAGGGCCGACGCCCAGGCCATGGTGGGCCCTTCGAGATCTTCGGCCCAGCGAGCGAGCACCTCCGGGGTGCCGGCTACCGAGAAGTATTCAGGAAGGACGACGAGGGCGGCCCCGGCGTCGGCTGCCTCCTCGACCAGAGCCCCGGCGGCGATGAGGTTTGCGGCCCGGTCGACGCCGGCCGTCGTCTGGATGGCGGCAACGCGCATGTCACAGGGTAGGCCGGAGATCGGGCACAATGACCCCAGGCGGCGACCCATCTGGTCTTGCCCGCCCCGAGGAAGAGAGCGCCGTGTCCTTCGAAGACTCCGATGTCGTCCGCAGTGCAGTCCGCGTGGAGGGATTCCGGGATGACGAGTTCAACTACCAGTTGATCCGAGCGATGGGCGTTGCCGACTACGGCGGCTCTTCGGTCGGCGAGTGCCTTGCCGTAGTGGCCGAGATCACTGACGGCAGCCCGCAGAGCTGGACCCGCGGCTTCGAGCGGCTGGCGCAGCGGGTGGAATCACAGGGCCGGATGTGCCTAGACGCTGGCCGCAAGGTGAGCGGACGAGACCATCTACTGCGGGCGTCTACCTACTATCGGACGGCGGAGTACTACGGCGGTGCGGTCGGAACCGATGAAGCCGTGGCCAGCAGTCAGATGTGCTTCCAAGAGGCCACCGCCCTCATCGACCCTCCCGTGGAGTCGCTGTCCATCCCCTTCGACGGCGGAGTCCTCCCCGGGTATCTCGTCCGCCCGACGGGCTCGGTGGCCAGCAACGGGCCCCGCCCCACCGTGGTGGCTGTGGGCGGGTTCGACTCGAGCGCCGAAGAGCTCTACTTCCAGCTCGGAGTGCCGGGTGCTGAGCGAGGGTGGAACGTCGTCGTCTTCGACGGTCCTGGTCAACTGGGCTGCATGCGTACCTCCCCGACGCTCACGTTCCGTCCCGACTACGAAGTACCCCTGGCTGCGGTGCTCGATGTCGTCGTCGGACATCCTGACGTCGACGGCGACCGGCTGGCGCTCTGCGGCCAGAGCTTCGGCTCCTACTTCGCCGCCCGCTCAGCTGCCACCGATCTTCGGGTCAGTGCTCTGGTGGCGAATCCTCCAGTGGTCGACATGGGCCGCTACATGGAGGCCTGGGTCGGTACAGATATCTACCGGATGAACAGGGATATCCGTCCCGAAGACGTGACAGGGGTGCCCGAGGACCTGATGCCCCGACAGATGCAGTGGGGCATCGAGGCCATCTGCACCCGGTTCGGCGTGCCCTCCTTCCATGCCTGGCGCGAGGCGATGGACTCGTACCGGCTCGGAGACCTGACCTCCGCCATCACCTGTCCGGTGCTGGCCCTGGTGGGCGAACGGGAAGGGGCGGAGCCGAGGGCGCAGTTCGAGTCGCTGATCGCCGGCGTCACCGGTCCGGTCACTTCACGGGTGTTCGGGCCGGCCGACGGGGCCTCCGCCCACTGCCAGTCCGACAACCTGCGCCTGTCGGCTCAGGTCACCTTCGACTGGCTGGACGCCCAGCTGGCCTGACCTCGTCAGCTCGTGTGGCTGGCGAGCGCCGAGGCGAGTGTTTCCGCATGGCCGTCGGTGATGCCTTCGCGTACGCCGACTAGCGGGGTGAGAGACGCCCACCCGTCCGCCACCAGGGCAGCGTCGGAATCGGGCTCGAGTTCGGCCCGTTCCTTCAGACGGTCAGCGTCCTCGGACATGCCCCGCATGGTGAGCACGATGGCGCCCCCAGTGCGGTCGATCGCCGCCCCGTCCACCGGCAGCGGCGTGTGCTCGGGGCGCACCGACCGAATGAGGCCGGCCTTGCCCAGGCGGCCGTGGCGGAGACCTTTCAGCTCGGCGGGCCGCACCGCCGGCACGTTCAGGTTGAGCACGGTGGCCGGCTCTGCATCGGCCAGGATCGGAACGATGCCGCAGGCCAGGTGCACCGCTGTCTCCCAGTAGTCGGGCTCGGTGGCCCAGGCGATGCTGACAGCGAGCCCACGGATGCCGAACTGGGCGCCGGTCAGGGTGGCACCGACGGTTCCGGAATGGAGCGCGGAGCGCCCCGCGTTGATCCCGTGGTTGATGCCGGACACGATCATGTCGGGACGGGCGCCGAATCCCTCGATGCACCCCAAGATGACGGCTAGGGCCGGCGAACCGTCGATGCCGTAGGTCGGAACGTCGGCCAGTCCGGGGATGTCCACGTGCTCGTAGGGGATGGACTCACGTTCGTAGACGGGGCCGACGGCGGCACCCGCTCCGCTGTGGTCGGTCAGCGGCGCGACGACGACCAGTTCGTGCTCGGCTCCGAAGGCAGCGTGCAGCCCGCGGGCCAGGGCGGCGATGCCCGGAGCGAACACGCCGTCGTCGTTGGTGATCAGGATGCGCATTGCGGGGATTCCGTTCGTCGGCCGTCGCGTGCCGCCGCCAGCGAGGGGCGTGGGATCGTCGCGAGGGGGTCTCGGCGGGCCGGTACGGCCGCTTCGCCTACCATACCGGTCGACATCGAATACCGAACGGTGCAGCGCTCGTCCTGTACGTCATCGGAACGCTGTCGGCATGTACGGCCATCCCGACCAGGGACGACGAGCCCGACCGATGGGCGCAACCGCTACCAAGGAACGCAGACCAGAACCCATGCCAGCACCGACCTCCTCCTCGGACCAGTCACCCGCCCAGACCTCGGCTGCCACGGGCGCCCAGTGGCTGATCGG
>CAININ010000252.1 GCA_903849265.1 uncultured Acidimicrobiaceae bacterium | reverse complement strand
TCTTCATCCTGGTGCTCTTCTTCGCCCTGGCCTGGTACGGGTACCGAGCTGCAGGCCGGGCCCCGGACCGGTTCGGCAGTCTGGTCGCAGTGGGGATCACAACGTGGATCACCAGTCAAGCGATCATCAACATGGGTGCCGTGATCGGTGTGCTCCCGGTGACCGGGATCCCCCTGCCGTTCATCTCGTTCGGTGGGTCATCCCTGGTCATCACCCTTGCCGCCATGGGCATCCTGTTGAACATCGCCATGCAGGAACGCTCTGGTCCACGTGCGGCGAGCCAGCGACGACGACGACTCGTCCGGGCGTGACCGCTCCGCACAGCATCACCGATAGGGGCGGCCCCGATCAGCGGCGGTACGCGCTCGTGGCCGGAGGCGGCACCGCCGGGCATCTCCAGCCCGCACTGGCCATCGCCGAGGCTCTGGTGGCCCGAGGCCACGACCGGTCCTCGATCGAGTTCGTGGGGTCCGAGCGGGGTCAGGATGCCGCCACGCTCGAAGGCAGCGGCTTTCCGGTGACGCTTCTCCCGGGCCGCGGCATCGTGCGCAGCCTCGCCCCCCGGAACCTCTTGGTGAACCTCCGGTCGCTCTACGAGCTCGGAGTGGCCGCAGTCCGTGCGATCGGTCTGGTCGGCCGGACGCGACCACGCGTGGTGGTGTCCGTCGGCGGCTATGCCAGCTTGGCCGGCGCAGTCGGTGCCGTCGTCCATCGCGTTCCGCTCGTGCTCGTCAACGTCGATGCCGTGCCCGGGGCGGCAAACCGGCTGCTCGGTCGGTTCGCCCAGGCCAGTGCCGTCGGTTTCGAGGACAACCCGTTGCCCCGTGCGGTGGTGACCGGCACGCCGGTGCGCCCCGAGATCACCCAGGTCGCACGGGGGCCCGCCGACCGTGCCGAGGCGCGCGCGCTGTTGGGGCTGCCCGTGGACCGTTCCGTGATCGTGGTGTTCGGGGGCTCGTTGGGCGCCCGGCAGATCAACCGCGCCGTGGACGGTGCGGCCGAGCGCTGGAGCGCCCGTGGCGACTTGGCGATTTATCACATCGTGGGGCGCCGGGACTGGGTCGCCTACTGCGCAGACCCGGCGGTGGATCGGATCCCGGCGGAGGGATCTGAGGCCGCCATACCCGGTCCCGGCATCGTCCTCGTGCGAGTGGCCTACGAGGAGCGGATGGCCGCGGTCTATGCCGCGGCCGACGTCGTCGTCTGTCGGGCCGGAGCCATGACGGTCGCCGAACTGGCTGGCGCCGGAGTGCCTGCGGTGCTCGTACCCCTGCCCGGGGCGCCCGGCGACCATCAGACGGCCAATGCCCGCGTGCTGGAACGAGCCGGGGCTGCAGTGCTGCTGCGCGATGCCGACTGCACGCCGACGGTGCTCAGCGAGACGGTCGAAGGCCTTCTGTCCGACCCGGACCGTCTGGGTGCGATGGGAGCAGCAGCCAAGACGGTGAGCCGACCCGATGCCGCCGACGCAGGGGCCCAGGTGGTCGAGGCAGCAGCGCGGCCCGACGACACCCGCCGGTTCGGCGGCCAGGGACAGAGGACAGAATGAATACGACTTCGGCCTCGGGGCTAGGAGATCCAGCGGTGCTCCGCCATGTCCATGTGGTGGGCATCGGTGGGGCCGGGATGAGTGCCATCGCCACCGTGCTGCGGGCCATGGGTCATGAGGTCACCGGGAGCGACCTGCGCGAGTCGGGTGTGACGGAGCGGTTGCGCTCGCTCGGGATCGCCGTCGCCATCGGCCACGACGCACGAAATGTGGGCGCCGCCGACCTGGTGACGCATTCGACGGCCGTCCAAGCCGACAACCCTGAGATGGTCGAAGCCCGCAGGAGGGGGATCCCGGTGCTGGCACGAGCCGAGACCTTGGCCGCGATCGCCGCCCGCAAGCGGTGCATCGCCGTTGCTGGCACCCACGGCAAGACGACCACGGCATCGATGCTGTCCCTCATCCTCGTGGAAGCCGGTCTGCGGCCATCGTTCCTCATCGGTGGGGAGGTGAACGAGATCGGCACCAATGCAGCGTGGGACACGGGGGAGTGGATCGTCGTCGAAGCCGACGAGAGTGATGGATCCTTCCTGCACCTGACCCCAGAGATCGCCATCGTCACCAACGTCGAAGCTGATCATCTCGACCACTACGGGTCGTTCGACGCCGTCCGGGCGGCCTTTGCCGAGTTCTTGGCGTCCGCCGGGCACTGCGTGGTCGGAGGCGACGACGCCGAGGCGCTCATCGTCGGCCGGGCGGCAGGAGCGGACATCGTCGGCCTCGCTACCGATGTCGACTACACGATGGCGTCGGTGGACACTGGGCGCAGTTCGGTGGCGTTCGACCTGCTCGGTCCAGATGACAACCTCCTCGTCCACCTACAGGTGTCCGTTCCTGGCCTCCATAACGCCACCAACGCCGCCGTGGCGGCCGTGGCCGCCGTGGCCGCCGGTGCACCGCCCGCGGCGGCTGCCCGAGCCCTCGCCCGGTTCGGCGGCGTCGCCCGACGGTTCGAGTTCCGCGGTGAGCAAGGAGGGGTCACCTTCGTCGACGACTACGCACACCTGCCCACCGAGGTTCGGGCGGTGCTCGCTGCGGCACGAAACGGCGATTGGGGTCGGGTGGTCGCGGTATTTCAGCCGCACCGGTACTCGCGCACGGCCGAGGTCGGCGAGGAGTTCGGCGCGGCATTCGGCGATGCTGATGTCATCGTGGTGACAGACGTATACGGAGCAGGAGAGGCTCCCGTCCCCGGGGTGTCCGGGCAACTGGTGGCCGACGCAGTCAGGCGGAACCGGCCCGATGTCGAACTGCACTATGTCCCTGGCCGAGTCGACCTGGTGGCCGCGGTCTCGGGGCTCCTCGGTCCCGGTGACCTCTGCTTGACCCTCGGGGCGGGCGACCTCACGTCGCTGCCCGACGAGCTCATGGCGGCCGGCGAACCGGGGGCGAGCGAGGATGCCGTGCCTGTAGATGGACGGGACCTCGGTCCGACGTGAGCCGCACCGACGATCTCGACGTGCTGCACGGGCGCCTCGGCCCTGCATCCGAGCGTGATGCACCGCTGGGCAGCCGGACCACCTACCGGGTGGGCGGGACGGCAGCCGTGGCCATCGAAGTCGCGGACGAGGCCGCCCTGCTGTCCGTGGCCGCGGCGCTAGAGGGGATCGATGTACCCGTCCTGATCCTCGGCAACGGCTCCAATCTCCTGGTGGCAGATGCGGGCTACCAAGGCCTGGTCGTGACGCTGGGGCCGGGATTCACCTTCTTGGAGATTGAGGGCACCGAGGTCCGCGCCGGTGGTGCGCTGGCCTTGCCGACCCTGGCCCGCCGGACTGCAACAGCCGGATTGTCCGGGCTCGAGTGGGCCGTTGGCGTGCCCGGTTCCGTCGGCGGTGCGGTACGGATGAACGCTGGCGGACACGGGTCGGACACGGCGGCGACTCTGGTGCGGTACCGGACGGTCGACCTTGCGACCGGAATCGTGACCGACCACCCCGCTGCCGACCTCAGCGCCACCTACCGGCACACGTCGGTGGCCGCCACTGACGTGGTCGTCGACGCGACCCATCTGCTCACTCCCGGGGACCCGGCAGAGGGCAGGGGCGCAATCGACGAGATCGTACGGTGGAGACGGGCGAATCAGCCTGGTGGCGCCAACGCCGGCTCGGTGTTCACCAATCCCCCCGGTGACTCGGCGGGTCGGCTGATCGACGCCTGCGGCATGAAGGGGATGCGCATCGGGTCGGCGGAGGTCTCCAAGAAGCACGCCAACTTCATCCAGGCGGATCGAGGCGGATCGGCGGACGATGTGCGCCGAGTGATGGAGGCCATCCGTGACGAGGTGCGCAAGACCACCGGGATCGAGTTGGCCACGGAGGTCCGGATGGTGGGCTTCGCCACCGGTTCCGGATCTGGTTCAACCGAGGGGGCAGCCGGGGCAGCAGGGGCAGCAGGGGACGAACCATGAGCCACCCGACCGATGACCGGGAGACGATCGATCCGAGGATCCGCCAGCGCCGCGAGCAGGTGGAGCGGAGCCGAACCCAGAAACGCCTGCTCTGGCTGGCCGGGGTCCTTGCTGCGTGCGCACTGGTCGCCCTCGGCATCTTCCTGCTCCACACCCCGTGGTTCGAGGCGAAGGTCGTCACGGTGGTCGGCACCCACCCGAACACCAGCGATCTCGCTAT
>CAININ010000251.1 GCA_903849265.1 uncultured Acidimicrobiaceae bacterium | reverse complement strand
TCCCCTGACGTGTCGATCTCCCGAGCCCGGGGCTTGATCTTGTCCTGGGCCAGTCGACGGACGGAGTCCTGGAGGGCGGCGAGTTCGGGCGAGAGATCGAAGTCCACGAAAGGTGAGGCTACCCGAGGTGCCGTCGGGTCACGGGGAGAGGAAGCCCGGCCCGTCCCCTGTCGCTCGGGGCCATCCTGCGGCCTCGAAGCGATCCGCCCACCCGGCACGCCCCGTCGATCGGAGCCGGTCGAGGTACCAAGGCACGTCCACCCTCGAGTGCCACGGGCCCCCGCCGGTCAGGACGGTCCACAGCGGGTCGACCCCGTGATCCGTGCGGGCCAGCGCGTCGCTCCCCCACTCGTACAGCGTGGCCAGCGCGGCCATCACCACATCGGGGTACTCAGCGGCAACGTCGTGCTGCTCGTAGGGGTCGGCCTCGAGGTCGAACAGCAGGACCTCGGGAAACCCGTGGAATGCGTCGTGGTAGGTGCGGATGCAGATCCACTTCCCCATCCGCACGGCTCGCTGGGCTGTCCACGCGCCATGTGACAGCACGAGATGGTCGCGTCCGGACGGGCGACCGGCGGTGAGATCGGGAGCGAACGAGGCACCATCCCAATGCGCTGGCACCTCGGCACCGGCTAGCTCGAGCACGGTCGCCATCATGTCGATCTGATAGTGGAACCCGGACTCCACCCGGCCTCCAGCGGTGTCCATGCCCGGCCAGGTCAGGACCACCGGCACGTGGGTCGTGAACTGGTCGGCGGTCTGGTGGTCGCAGTAGATGCCGAGCTCCCCGAGATTCTCCCCGTGGTCCGACGACACCATGATCGCCGTGTCCTCGGACATCCCGAGCCGGTCCACCGCCTCGAGCACCCGGCCCACGTGGTGATCGGCGTAGCGGACCCCGGTGTCGTAGCCGTCGTAGACCCGGCGGACGTCGTCCATCCCCGCCACCTGCAGCGGCTGGCGCGGCCAGCGGTCCCACACGGCGCGAGGTCCGAATCCGGCGACCTCCTGCGCCGAGTGCGGCCCGGGCAGCAGCCAATGAGCAGCGCGCACCTCCTCTGTCAGCCACGAAGGCAGTGGGTCGCCCGCAAACGGCTCACCGAAGGACTCCGGCGTGCGGTAAGGGGTGTGGGGATCCCATAGGTGCACGTGCAGGAACCAGTCCTCACGCCAGGCATTTCGAGCGAGCCATTCCTCAGCCACAGCCGCCACCTCGTCCGCGGTCTCCATGCCCCGGGATCCGATGTTGATGCACTCGTTGAACCCGGCCTCGAACTGATACGCCGAGTGACGCTCGGCGAACGTGCTAATCGAGGCCGTCCACCATCCGAGGTCCCGCAGCGGCTCCATCCAACTGTGGGTGGCAGCCTCGGTGCGAAACCCTCGGGCAGCGCCTTCGGGGACCGGGTCAGTGCCGACGCCGCCGTGGTTGACCACGCCGGTGCGGATGCCGAACCGGCCAGTCGACAGTGCGGCGCGCGACGGCAGGCACGGGGTATCCGAGGCGTGGACGTTGTCGAACCGGATGCCGCCGGCCGCCAGCGCGTCGATCACCGGACTCGTATCGCGTCCGTAGTCGTAGCAGCCGAGGTGGTCGGGCCGCAGCGTATCGATGTCGAAGTAGATCAGCCGCATGTCCGTCCCCGAAGTCGTCCGGTCACCCTACCGCCGCGCCCGCAGTGATCGTGGACCGTCAGTGGATGACCGCCTGGGTGATCAGCAGCGGGCGGGTGCCGTGGAGACCGAGCGGCCGGCCCGGCATGCTCAGCCATGACTCGGTGGCGAACACCAGCAGGAACTCGTGCCATACAGGCCAGAGCACGACCCAGCCGAAGTGGCGGAACTGGCGGTATCCGACGGTGAGCACGGCCTGCAGCGCCATGAAGACGATCTCGGCGAGGACGTAGCCGCCCATGAAGATGAGGATCACGTCGCGCTGCGTCCCCTCGAACACCGCCGTGAGCAGCAGGTAGAACGGCAGCAGCAGGCGGGCCGGTGCGAACGCGCACTTCACGAACTGCTGGGTCTGGTTGAACCACACCTTGGGGGTCGCCACACCTGCCCGATACGGGCCGTGACGCGACTGGTTGTGGTGGACGGCCCTCCCCCAGCGAACCCGCTGCTCGCGGATCTCGGCATAGGTCGGCGGGACGTCCTCGTAGACGACGATCTTGGTGTCCATCCACATGCGGTAGCCGAGCCGGCTGAACCGCAGCGTGAAGTCCCCGTCTTCGCCGTTCATCCCGACCGTGAACCCGCCGAGTTCCACGGCCACCGCACGGCGGAAGGCGGTGAACACGCCGGGTACGACGTTCACTCCGTCGACGGTCTGCATCGTCCGGTGGTTGAGGCCGAACTGCTTCAACTCCTCGAAGAGCCGCAGGTACGGGAAGACCGAGCGGCTTCCGGCCCGAGGGAAGCACATCGGCTCGACCAGGCCGATCTGCGGATCCTCGAACCACCGGGGCGTGTAGTACAGCGACCACTCACCGATGATGGTGTCTGCGTCGATGCGCACCACGATGTCCGAGGTGGCCAGCTTCAGGGCGGCATTCAGCGATTCCGACTTGCCGCCGTGCCGGCCGTCGACCACCTCGCCGGTGGCATGGCGGAAGCGGGCCATGGTGGCGAGTGCCAGCTCGCGTGTCGAGTCGGTGGAACCGTCGTTCATCAAGACGACCCGGACCGGACCGCCGTAGCGCACCGCGGCCAGATCGATCGCTTCGAGCGTGGCCGCGATGAACTCCTCCTCGTTGAACGCCGGAATGATCACATCGATCGGTGGGCGAGCATCGCCCACCGGCGGCTCGGGACGCACGGTGAACCCGTTGACGAGCGCCAACAGCATCGTGCGGATGATGAAGGACCCCTCGGCAAAGGGGACTGGGAGCAGTAGGGCAAGGGCCGGCCGGTACTCCGGGTTGGCCCTGTGGAAGATCCACAGGATTCCTGCCATGCAGATGGCCATGGCCGCCACCGTCACCCCGATGAGGGTCAGGGCGTCCGAGAGACGGGGGCGCTTGGCGAACGGCACCGCGCTCGGCTTAGGCAGCGCGAAGTTGAGGTACTGCATGCGCGTCATGGCCAGCACGGCCAGCCCGACGGCGGCGAAGTTCCCGAGCAGGGTGGTCGGTGCCACCGGTGCCTGCAGCACCACTTCGACCACCACCAGCGTGGCATCGATGAAGGCCATCACGCCGAGGTAGATGAACGCCTGGAACGCCACGAGCATCCGGCGAGGAGCATTGCCGCGGCCGACGACCGCGATACACAGGATCGTGCCGAAGGTCAGGAACCGAAGTCCGAGGGTGAATCCCGCCAAGTAGCCCGCGACCTCGGCCGGCGACTGGACCACGGACAGCGAGATACGGGTCACCAGGTCCGTGTAGGCCTGGTCCGGAGTCCACGACCCTTGGATCGAGTGATAGCCCACCATCAGGGTCAAGAACAGCGCCCCGAACGCAGGCACACTCCAGTACGAGGGCAGTTTCGGCTTGGGCAGCAGCACCAGCGCCATGCCGTCCCCTTGATCGTCGTCGTACCGCATCACCAGCGGATACACCATGAAGACCATGAGGAGAGCGTCGGCGGATAGGAGGAGCAGTAGCGGCCGGATCCCGGTGAGGAGCGTGATGTCCATGTGCGTGCCGTGCGAGCCCCTCGTCGGATCCGATAGGTAGGGCCCGTCCCGACTGCAACTGTGCCCTGCTTGCCAGTCGTACCGCTGCCCCTTCAGGAATCAAATTACCACGCAGAGAAGTTTCATGTGCACTTAGCGTGATCTTTCTGTACGATGGTCTGCGGGGCAGGACGCACGGAAGACCTGATGATGGTCGGAAGCACTCCTGCAGAGCGAAGGGCAGGGGTTATGGAAGCGACCAAGGCAGGAGCACGCGTTCCCACTGGTGATCGGAGGGCCTCGTGAATCTCATCATGTGCTCCCTCGACACCCTGCGGGCTGACCATCTGAGCTGTCTGGGCAACGAGCGGGGGCTCACCCCCAACCTGGACCGGATCGCCCGAGAGGGCTCCATCTTTTCGCAGACATACGCCACCGACATTCCGACGCAGCCCTCGCACACCGCCATATTCACCGGCCAGTTCGGCATCAAGACGGGCATCGTCTCGCACTTCCACCCGGCGGCCTACCTGCCCGAAGAGACGCTGTGGTTGCCGTCGCTCCTTCGCCGCAACGGGTACACGACCGGAGCGGTCGACCACCTCTTCGCCATGAAGGACTGGTTCATCCGTGGCTACGACGACTACATGCCGCCCCCTGGGAGATCGCGCTCACCGGGGTCGGTCATCAACGGCATCGGGCTCCCCTGGATCACCGAGCACAAGGACGATCCCTTCTTCCTCTTCCTACACTTCTGGGACGCCCACATCCCCTACGTCCCACCGTCACCGTTCAAGGAGCGCTTCTCCCACGGGACTGCGGGCCGCATCGATCCCGACATCACCGCCAAACTCGAGGGCCGGCCCAGCTACCCGCTGTTCAAGCAGAACCTCTACGACTTCCTCGACTCAATGCCGAACCTCGACTACATCGCCGATCTGTACGACGCCGAGGTCGCCTACCTCGATCACGAGATCGGACAGATCTTCCACCACCTCGAACAAGAGGGCCTGCTCGAGGACACCATGGTCGTGATCTTCGGCGACCACGGCGAAAACATGACCGAGCACGACGCCTGGTTCGACCATGCTGGCCTCTACGACTCGGTCACCCACGTGCCCCTGCTGATGTGGGCACCGGGGAAGATCCCCGTGGCCGCCCCCGATGCCATGGTGACGCTGGCCGACATCTTGCCGACCATCCTGGAGGCGCTCGAGCTCCCCGAAGCCGAAGGGATCTCCGGTCGGTCGCTCTACCCGTTGATGCGAGGCGAGACCACGACCCACCGGGATGCAGTGATGCTGAGCGAGGCCACTTGGCAGGCGTCGCGGGCCATTCGCACGCCGGAGTGGAAGTACATCAAGTACCTCCAGTCGACCATCTATGGCCGAGACGGGGTCGAGCTCTACAACGTCATCGACGACCCTCATGAGCAGCACAACGTCGCCGAGCAGCACCCCGAAGTGGTGGCCGAGCTCGGCGACCGGCTCACGCACTGGGTGTCCGCGCAACTCGGTGGCCGACCCGACCCCATGCTGCAGGTCATCGACGCCGGACTGCCAGCCGTCGCCCGCCTGAACGACGTGATCGCCGGCCTCACCCGCCCGCGAAACGACGTGCCGACACCGAGCGAACCCGGGTTCGAGCTCGTGCCGCTGGCAGGGGTTGCGGCCGGTGCGTCCGACCACCTCGATCCCTCCGATCACCTCGACATCCCTGACCACCTCCCGCCGTCCCCTGCCGGTGACGGCGGGAGGTTCGCCCCCCGCAACCCGCACCGGAAACGGTTGCGTGGCACACGCGGCGTGGTCGTGGGCACCATGATGCTGGGAGCCGCCTTGTTGCTCGGTGTGGCCTTCAACGATCTGCTGCTGTCGAGTTCGACGTCGGCATCAGGGGTGGTCCAGCCCTCGCAGGCAGCCGAACTCAACATGGCGGTCACCGGACCGGTGACATCGATACCGGTCCACGTCGGCGAAGTTGTCCACGCCGGACAGGTGCTGGCCAGCCAGGACACCACGACGCTGACCGCCAAGCTGGCCACCGATCAGGCAAACCTGGCCGCAGACCAGGCCACCCTGCAACAGGAGCAGACCGGGTCCCAGACCCAGCAGGCCCAGCAGGTCCAGACGATGCAGAACCAGCTGACCACGGCCCAAGTACAGCAGACCACAGCCCAGCAGAAGCTCACCCAGGCGACGGCCACCGGGGACGCGTCCGTAGCCACAGCCAAGGCCCAGATTCCGGTCGAGCAGGCACTGTTGGCCTCTGATCAGCAGACGTATGCGGACAACGTGACCGTGTGCGTATCCGCCACGCCGCCAGCCACGTGCGCCTCGGATCAACGCCAGATCCAAGTCGACCAAGGGAATGTCACGGCGGCCCAGAACGCGCTGAGCCGTGCTCTGGCCGATCAGCAGTCGGCCCTGGTCGGCGCGCAAGGTGCTGTTACGCAGGCAACTGCAGCCGTCGCATCCGCCCAGGCATCGCTCACGGCAGGAGGAACACCTGCCAGCCCGCAGGGCATCGCCGCCATCCAGTCGCAGATCCAGCAAGACACCGCGGCCATTGCCGCCGACCAGACCCACCTGGCCCAGGCCGTGCTCACGGCTCCGTTCGACGGCGTCGTGGCCGCGGTCAACGGGACCGTCGGCGAGGTGGCCACAAGCCAGGGCGTCCGCCAGGCAACCGCGGCGCCGCCGATGGCCGCGGCCAGCTCGACCGGTATCCAGATCTTTCCGCAGGGACCGCAGAACGCCAGCCCGGCAGCCCCGGCAAGTGCTTCGCTGATCACCCTCGACTCCATGCAGGATCAGATGGTCGTCCAGGTCTCAGAAACCCAGATCGGGCAGATCCACGTCGGCCAAGCGGCCCAGGCAACACTCCCGGCTGTCAAAGGCTCGCGCTTAGCCGTCACGGTCAGCCAGATCGAGCGGACTCCGGTCATCCAGTCCGGGCAGACGTACTTCCGAGTCGACCTCGTCAGCTCCTCGAAGGGGGCCAGCGAACTCGCCTTCCGCGCCAGCACGACCGGGAGCCGCTCACAGGGTTCACCCATGGTCGGGTTCACGGTCGACGTGACGTTCTGAGTCACCCCCGTAGCGGTCGGCCACTGCGCTGCAACCCGAGCGGGGGAGGTAGCCAAGGCCGGTATCCGCGGTGCCGGCCGACCGTCCGGCGAGAGGCTGTACTACTCCTGGCTGTGACCTGCCGCCAAATATCGGGAGATGATCTGGGGTGACATTCCCATGTTGGCGGCAAGCTCCTTGCGCGACATGCCGCCCTCGGTGCAGGCATTGACGAATCGGGCCCGGAACTGGAATCGCGCCTCGTTCAGCACCTCGGAGGCGTCCTTGGCGTCCGAGCGGCTGGGGGCGCCGGGGACGGCCCGCGTGATGTCGACCACGTCCTCGCCAGCCTCGAGCCGTCGGGCGAACTCGCGCAGTCGCTCCGCGTTCGCACCAAGCACTTCCTTGTAGGCCTCACTCGCCTCGGCCATGGCCCGGACCGCCGATACCAGTACCTCGTCCACCGCCGATGTTCCCATTGCCTGCACCTCCCGCCGATCGTTCCCTGGCGAGTCAATCAGATGCCGGCCGTCGAATGTCTCATCCTCGAATGCGGCACGGCGGCGCTGCGCTTCCTAGGTTCGATCGACGGGCATGACCTGGAGGGACGAGTCGTCGAACCGGGATACTTGCCGAGCGTCTCCGCACGGCCGCTCGTCAGGGCCCCCGGAGAGGGAAAGGCAAGTCCTGACGATGACCTGCGAGCCGACGGAGCCACAAGGCAAGTTGTCCCCACGACCAGCGATGTCGCCGATGTGATCTACGACCGGAACATGTTCTTTTCCAGCGTGCCCATGGGCAACCAGGAGCGGGTCGCCCGCCATGGCCATCGGGCTCGCAAGGGCCACTGGTGGATGACTCGCCGAACGAGGCAGGCCGACGACTGACGCACCCGCAGGTGCGCTCCCCCACGCAGACAAACAGCCAGAATGCATCCGCCACCGCAGCGAGGGACGTTCCGCCCTTCCGGCGAACCGGAGCTACGGCTCGGTTTCGGTACCGATGGTCCGGCGTCGGGGTCCCGGAAGAAGATGCTCAGCATGAAGCCGAAGTCGGTGACGAAGTCGTCCGCGGCGCCCCTGGCCATCAGGCGGGCTCGGATCTCCTCGAACGCCTCGAGCGAGGCGGCCTTGAGCGCGAGGTGGTCGAGACGGCCCCTGCCGAACAGGCGCTGGCACGAGTCCGAGTGCAGCAGAACTCGTGACCAGTGTCAGCGATCCCACGGTGTCGGCCGGTCATTGTCTCGATGGTTCTTGGGCCCTACCCACCGGCCTCAGGACCCGACGAACGGAAACTCGAAGTAGGGCGTCTGCGCCATGGCCACGAACTGGGTGAAGCCGAGCTGGCCGGGCGTGTCGACCAAGGTCCAGTCCGAGTTCGACTTCGAGTCGTAGTAGAGGACGGCGTGCACTTGGGGGAAGGTCACCGGAAGCACAGCAGTCAGCTGGGCCAGGTACGTCGCCTGGTCGATCGTGGCGCCTGTTTCGCCGATCATCATCGGCTTACCGTGGGTCACCCAGTTGTTATAGAAGGGGAGGAACTGGCTCGTCAGCATGGCCGGGTCCTGCTTGCGGTCATACCCGTCCCAGCCGATCCAATCCACGTAGGAGTCCCCCGGGTAGTAGGTGGTCCCCAAGCTGTAGATCGAAGGACACCATACGAACGCCACGTTGGTAGCCCCCGCGGTGTGAAAGATGGTCCAGATGTGCTGCCACGCCTGGATATAGCCCGAGGCTCCGAGGGTGCCGAGGCATCCGCTCGCACGGGGCAGGGCGACCAGGTTCATCTCCCAGAACCAGCGGAGGAACACCGGCCGCCCGTACCCCTTGAGAGCATCTGCGTAGGCAGTGATCAAGGTGTCCTGGCTGCCATTGATGATCGAAGCGTCCGAGGTGCACGTCCAGTCGATGACGGGCGTGACCCCGGTGGAGGCGAGCCCAGCGAGGGTGGCCACCTTCACCGGGTTGTTCCACGGCTGATAGACGTGGACGAGGCCCAGGGGCCGGCCGATGCTGCCGTCGAAGTTCCCCATCTGGGCCAGTTCGGTCCGGACGTCTGCCTGGGCTTGGAGCTCGGCGAGATGCGGGGCGACGAACGCACCCAGATACGCGCTGTGCGCCGGTACCCCAGGTGGGGACGGGGACCCCGCCGGCGGTGCGGCGAGTGCTGCCGCCGAGCTCGACGGTGCGGGGGACGCCATGGCCGTCCTGGTCACCGACGCCGTGGCCATCACCATGGCAATGGCCGCACCCACCATCACCCATCGCAGTCGACGTGTCCGTCGCGCACGACGCGAGTGCCGGACTTGTTCCGCTCTCGTGCCTGGGCCGCCGTCGGCGTCCCTTGCTGCCGCAGTGGTGATCCCCAGTGCCTCGTCCATCTCAACTATCTCGTCCATCTCAACTATCTCGTCCATCTCGTCACCTCGCTCCGTCATGGCTCAGATCACCCCCGCGATCGGCACCGGAGGCATCGACACGCTGCCGTAGAAGGCAGCGTCGCCGAAGGCGAAGATTCCGCCGTCTGCACCGGCGAGCCAGTAGCCCTGCCCGTCCGAAGATGGGGCGATCCCAACCACTGGCGCACC
>CAININ010000250.1 GCA_903849265.1 uncultured Acidimicrobiaceae bacterium | reverse complement strand
TCGGCGCCGAACCCTGCAGAGCGGGTGGCGGTGTTCATGGCCACCGTGTCCTCGGCGTCCACCCGCAGCCCGAACCGGACCCCGTCGTAGCGGGCCAGGTTGGACGATGCCTCGCCCGGAGCGATCAGGTAGTAGGCGGACAGGCCGAGGGCGACCTCGGGGACCGAGACCTCCTCCACCCGTGCGCCCGCCGCGGCCAGCGCATCAGCCGCCTGGCGCACCCGGGCTACGACGTCGGGGTCGGCCCCATCGAGGAACTCGGTCAGCACTCCGACCGTCATGCCGTCGACGCCGTCGTCGAGCACCGAGAGCACCCGGGGGGTGGGCCGGTTGAGAGAGGTCGAATCCAGCGCGTCGTGGCCGCCAATGACGTCGAACAACAGTGCGGCATCGGCCACCGACGCCGCGAACGGGCCGATCTGGTCGAGCGACGAGGCGAAGGCGATGAGCCCGTAGCGCGAGACGGTGCCGTAGGTCGGCTTCATGCCCACCACTCCGCACAGTGCGGCCGGCTGGCGGATCGATCCGCCGGTGTCGGATCCGAGGGCGAGCGGGGCGAAGCCGGCGGACACCGCGGCAGCCGAGCCACCCGACGAGCCGCCCGGCACCCGGGTCGTGTCGTGCGGGTTCCGGGTGGTGCCGAACGCAGAGGTCTCGGTGGACGAGCCCATGGCGAACTCGTCCATGTTCGTCTTGCCGATGATGACGGCGCCGGCCGCGGCCAGGCGGGTCACGACCGTCGCGTCATAGGGAGGGCGCCAGCCCTCGAGGATGCGCGACGAGCACGTCGTGGGCACCCCCCGGGTGCACAGGTTGTCCTTGAGGGCCACCGGGACACCGGCCAGCGGACCCGGGTCCTCGCCGGCGGCCACCCGGGCATCGATGGCCCGGGCCTGGTCGCGGGCACTATCGCCCATGACGAGGTTGAAGGCGTGGATCGACTCTTCGCCGGCATCGATGACGGCCAGATGGTGCTCCAAGACATCTGTGGCCAGGGCTTCGCCGGCCCGGACCATGGTGGCGGTCTCGAGGGCGGGACGGGGGCCGGTCACGGTGCCTCCCCAAGGATGCGCGGAACCCGGAACCGGTGGTCCTCGACCGACGGGGCCTGGGCGAGGACCTCGTCGCGGTCCAGGCAGTCGCGGGGCTCATCAGGGCGCAGCACGTTGGTGACGGCCATGGCGTGGGCCGTGGGAAGCACCCCGGCTAGGTCCAACGAGGCGACGTCGGCGGCATGATCGAGCACCTGGGCGAGCTGCCCGGTGAACAGTTCGAGCTCTTCCTCGGTCAGATGCAGGCGGGCCAACAAGGCCACATGGGCCACGTCTTCGCGGGTCAGGCGGGCGGGCTCGGACATCAGACGGCCACCTCGCCAGGGCCACCGAGCACGGTGCGAGCGAACTCGACCACCTTGGACTCGATCAACGGAGCGTCGTTGTCGAGGGTGGCGACGTGGTAGCTCTCCTCGAGCCAGATCCGCTCGACCGGACCGCTCACCCGCTCGGCCACGACGTCACCGGACACCGGCTCGACCACATGATCCTCTCGGCTCGACAGCAGCAGGGTCGGGCAGTGGATGTCGGACAGCTTCGCCTCGACCTCGTCCGCCCCGTCGAACAAGGAGAGGACGGCGGCGAGCGGCGTGCCGCCATAGGAGGCCTCGACGCTCCCTTCCTTCTTGATATCCGAGCCGATGCCGTCGAACAGCTCGGTCCCGGCATCCAAGAGGGCCTGGATCCCGGCCCGGAACTCGGCATCGGGGGCATGTACCAGCGGATTCACCAGGGCGATGCCGGCCAGGTGCGGATGGCGCTCGGCCAGCCAGCAGGTAAGCGCACCACCCATGGACAGCCCGACCACCGCCACGTGGTCGCAACGAGCGGCCAGCGCCTGGAAGTGGGCCTCGGCGGCACCCGACCAGTCTTCCCACCGGGTGGGCACCATGTCCTCGACCGCGGTGCCGTGGCCCGGCAGCAGCGGCAGCTCGACCGTGAACCCGGCAGCCGCCAGCGCCTCGGCCAGCGGCCGCATGGACTGGGGGTTTCCGGTGAACCCGTGAAGGACGAGGACGCCGTTGGATCCGCCTGCGGCGGACCACGGCTCGGCACCTGGCATGAGGGGAGCGGTCACGCCCAGGATGCTAACGGGTCAGGGCAGGTGGGCCGCCCGCCCGCAACCGGCTCGCACCGTGGCCAACTGCTATCCCTACGGGGCGCCGGGTAGAGTCGACAGCGACAACGACCCGATGGGCAAGGAGCAGCACACCGATGGCCACCTTTCTGTTTCTGAGCGACGAGTGGCTCGACGAGGCCCGGTCCATCCGTGCCGAGTACGAGGGCAGGGGCGGTGGCATCGAGCACGCCGTCCGGGTCAACCTGGTGGTGATCGAGGTTCCCTTTGGTGAAGGTGACGTCCACGCCCACGCCGACACCAGCACCGGCGAGCTCGTCATCGACGTCGGCCACATCGACCCCGCCGACCTGAAAGTGACCGTGGGCTACGACATCGCCCGGGCGCTGCTCGTCGAGGGCAACCCCCAGGCCGGCCTCCAGGCGTTCATGCAGGGCAAGATCAAGGTCGAAGGGGACATCGCCAAGCTGATGGCCCTCCAGACGGTGTCCCCGGATCCGACGGCGGCCGAAATTGCCGCCCGGATCCAGGCCATGACCGAGTAGGACCCAGCCGGGGTCGCCCGGCTCATCCCGACAGCGGAGGCAGGCCGCGACGGACCATGAACTCCACCTCGTCGCTCATGTGCACCGGGATCAGCAGGGTTCCCGGTGACTGGCGGGCGAACACCCGGAACAGTTCGTCGACGAAGGCCTGCCCCACCGACTCCACCTCGGCGAAGTCGAGGATCACTTCTGCAAACTGGTCGAGTTGAGCCGACAGGCTTCGGGCGCCCGAACGACTGAGGAACTCGCCGGCGAAGTCCGCAAGATGCACGGTCACCCGGCTCCGCTCAAGGTCAGGAGCGTCGACTCGGACCGCTCCGGCGAAGGTGGAGTCGCTGATCGTCACGAAGAAGAGCGCGTCACGGCGGACATTGGCAACGATGGGGGCCGCTAGAACGGCGATACACGTACCCCCGGGATGGCGGACCGAGGGATAGCACACGCCACCTCGACGTTGCTCTCTGAGATGCGCACCGAGTGCCTGTCCTGCGACATACGAATCAGCGTCCAAGCAGGCCATGGTGGCCGGATTCCGGTCGTCGAGGAGCGCGAACTCTTGGGCGTGGACGTCCGCGAGGAAAAGCCGATAGGGGATCGCTTCTTCGTCGGCGACTCCGGTTTCGCGTAGGTGCCGGATGCGGTGGTAGGCGACCTCGGCGAGGCAGGTGGCGACGTCGACTGCGCAGTACCACGCGCCCTTCGGCCCTGGTGGGTGGAACCGGGCTCCCTGGCCCCCGTAGGAGAACGCGCCGTTGATGATCTTGCTGTACGGGATTGCGAAGACGAGGTCCGCTCGACCGAGGCCAGCGGGATGCCGCTCCACTTGGGCCTGCAGCCGGCTGTTGGTCGCCGCCGCGAGCCGGATGAGCTGGTCGAGCTCGTCATCGTTGTCGGCCAGGTCGGCCAGGGCTCGCTCGGCATCCTCTGCGTACCGGCCGGGGATCAGTCGGACGGTATCGTCGAATGCGACCGGACCGATCTGCGGCCACACTGTCGAGCTCACAGGCCACCACGTCGGCCATCGAGCAGTGCTCGGACCTCCAGCATCGCCGGGATCCCACCGGACAACATCGCCTGCAGCGGAGTGCGCCCGGCGAACTGCGGGTTGCTGTTCGGCCGCTGCACCCACTCGTCAGCAAGCTGGCCGTGATGAAGCACATGCAGGGCGGTGTAGATGCCGAGCAGCAAGGACACCCGGGTGAGCTGGTCAGTCGTCAGCGCCGATGGCGTGGTCCGCTGCCATGAGTGCCAACTGCTGTCAGAGAGTCCTCCGAGCAGCAGTCCGATCTCGGGCACCGTGACCCTCCACCGCTCGGCCAGCCGAGCCATGGCCTTTACGGCGGCGGGGGTGAGATCGGCACGAGTGCTGCGCTCCTGGAAGTCCGGCCACTCGCCGACTTCGTGGGCTTCCGCTGGCAGGCGCACATCGAACAGCGTCACGGTCTGTCCCTTCTCTACTTCTGGATCAATAGTACTCCAGAACTAGAGACTCGGCCGTGGCCAACTGTCGAGTCCGTGCCCCCACCGCGTGTCCAACTGAACGGTCAGTGCAGGGCGACTTCCGCCGGGGCGGCCTGTTTGCCCCGGGGCGTGTCCTTGACGAAGTACCCGCACACGCAGGCGGCCAAGGCCACCAAGGCCCCCACCAGATAGGCCCGGTGGAACGAGGCCAGCGAGCCGGCCCCCCCATGTGACGAGGCCTGGACGGTGACCATGACCTGGATGCCGGCCACGATCCCGATCTGGGTGATCAGCAGCTGGGCAGCGCTCATCACACCGAGCTCTTCTGGGGCCACCTCGTTTGCCGCCGAGGCCGCAGTCGATGGGGTGGAGACGCCGTTTCCGAGTCCCGACAGCCCGAGGGCCACGATGATGAGCACCACCGAAGGGTTCGCTCCGACCTGGGTGAAGACCAGCATCGACACGGTCAGGGCCGCC
>CAININ010000249.1 GCA_903849265.1 uncultured Acidimicrobiaceae bacterium | reverse complement strand
GCCAGCCCGCTCACGGGCAGCGGGCTGCTGGTCGAGGACACGGGCGTGCCAGTCGAAGTCGAGACGAGGGACTGGTCGAAGGCGGACAGGCTGGACAGGCACGAATAGACGGACACGTTGATGCCAAGGACGGCGGATGGAACCACCGGGGTCCTGGCCCGCAGATGGAGGTCGAACGTCTGCCCCTGGGTGACCCATGGAGTCTGGGACAGGAGGACCAGCGGCGACGGGGCCGCAGCCAGGGCTTGGGCTGTTCCCGATCCGACCGTGGGAGATGCCCCCGCTCGACTCGGCACTCCAGGCAGCGGTACAAGGGCCAGTACGAGCACGAAGGGAATGGCGAACCAACACAAACGCGAGGTCGTCGATCGGTCGGGTCGAGGCTGGCGGCGGCGCGATGCCCCGCTCTCGGACGGCCCGATGCCGTCGGGGTTGCTGCCCCCGGGGCAGGCTCTGGCTCGTTGCCGGTCCACGTCGAACCGCAGCCTACGTCAGCCGCACTACCCTCGGCTGCGTGTTCCCCGAGCGACTGCGGCCACTGGTCGACGCCACGTCCGACCTGTCCGACCGCTTTCGGTCCGCCGGGCACACCCTCTATCTGGTCGGAGGCTCGGTCCGCGACGCGATCGTGGCGGACGATGAGGTGTCGTCGGACGAGATAAGTCATGACCTGGACTTCACCACGGACGCCCGGCCCGACGACATAGAGGCGGTCTTGCGAGGGTGGGCGGACGCCATCTGGACCCAAGGCAAACGTTTCGGCACCATCGCGTGCCTCAGGGGTGACCAGAAGTACGAGATCACCACGCATCGTGCGGAGGCCTATCACCCGGACTCCCGTAAGCCCGACGTGGCATTCGGCGACAGCATCCACGATGACCTGGCACGACGGGACTTCACCATCAATGCCATGGCTCTGCGACTGCCCGAGCTGGAGCTCATCGACCCGTTCGGCGGCCTGGTCGATCTGGCCGAACGACGACTGCGCACGCCGCTCGACCCCGAGATCTCGTTCGCGGATGACCCGCTGCGGATGCTTCGGGCGGCCCGGTTCATCGCCCGCCTCAATCTCGAGCCCACAAATGAACTGGTCGAGGCCGTCAAGGCCGAGCATGGCCGGCTGTCGATCGTCTCCGCCGAGCGGATTCGCGATGAGCTGGACAAGATCATGGTGGTGGACGTGCCGTCGACGGCACTCTGGTTCGTGGTCCGCACGGGTCTGGCCGACGAGTTCCTGCCCGAACTGCCGGGCCTTGCGCTCGAACAGGACCCGATCCATCGGCACAAGGACGTACTCGGCCATACCCTGGCCGTGGTGGACAAGACTTCGCCGGACCGGTTGCTCCGGTTGGCCGCGCTCTTCCACGATGTGGGCAAGCCCCGGACCCGGGCGTTCGTTGACGGCGGGGTGACCTTCCATCATCACGAGGTAGTCGGGGCGCGCATGACCCGCAAGCGCATGCAGGCACTGCGCTATCCGAACGACGAAATTGAGCTGGTGACCGAACTGGTCAACCTCCACCTCCGGTTCCACACGTACCGGCTGGGATGGACCGACCGCGCGGTACGCCGCTATGTCCGTGACGCCGGCCCGCTCCTCGACCGGCTCAACGAGCTCACCCGGTGCGACTGCACCACCCGGAACGCCACCAAAGCTCGTGCCTTGGACCGGCGCATGGACGAACTGGTGGTGCGGATCGCGGCGTTGCGCGAGCAGGAGGAGCTCGACGCCATCCGACCCGACCTCGACGGGGCACAGGTCATGTCCCACCTGGACATCCCGCCGGGACGGGTGATCGGTGAGGCGCTCGACTTCTTGCTCGAGCTCCGGATGGACGAAGGCCCCCTCGGTGAAGAGGAGGCCTTCCGTCGACTCGATGCATGGTGGGCGGACCGAGAGCGGCCCGCCTGAGGGGTCAGGCCTCGGGCCAGACCGGGCCGGGGTCGCCGTCTGCGAACGACTCGACCATGTCGTGGGCCACGTCATCGTGGTACTGCACCGGCGGCGACTTCATGAAGTAGGCCGACGGGCCGAGCAGCGGGCCGCCGATGCCGCGGTCGAGCGCCAACTTGGCGCAGCGCACGGCGTCGATGATCACGCCAGCCGAGTTGGGGGAGTCCCACACTTCGAGCTTGAGCTCGAGGTTGAGCGGCACATCGCCGAAGTTGCGGCCCTCCATACGGATGTAGGCCCACTTGCGGTCGTGCAGCCACGGGATGTGGTCTGACGGTCCGATGTGCACGTCGTCGGCGTCGAGGTCGCCGTTCTCGATCTGACTGGTGACGGACTGCGTCTTGGAGACCTTCTTCGACTCGAGGCGGTCCCGCTCGAGCATGTTCTTGAAGTCCATGTTTCCGCCGACGTTGAGCTGGTAGGTGTGGTCGAGGGCCAGACCGCGGTCCTCGAACAGCCGGGTGAGGATGCGGTGGACGATGGTGGCGCCGACCTGGCTCTTGATGTCGTCTCCCACGATGGGGAGGCCGGCGTCGTGGAACTTCTTGGCCCAGACCGGGTCCGAGGCGATGAAGACCGGGATGGCGTTGACGAATCCGACTCCGGCCTGCAGGCAGGCATCGGCGTAGAAGCGCTGGGCTTCTTCGGAACCCACCGGCAGGTAGCTGACCAGCACCTCGGCACCCGAGTCCTTCAGTGCGGCGACGACGTCGACCGGCTCAGCCGGCGACTCTTCGACGGTCTCTCGGTAGTACTTGCCGAATCCGTCCAGGGTCGGGCCGCGCTGCACGGTCACGCCGATGTCGCCCACGGAGGCGAACCGGATGGTGTTGTTCTGTCCGGCGAAGATGGCCTTGCCCAAGTCGGTGCCGACCTTTTCCGCATCGGCATCGAACGCCGCCACGAACTCGAGGTCGCTGACGTGGTAGCCGCCGAGCACGACGTGCATCAGGCCAGGCACGATCTCGCCGGCCTCGGCTTCCCGGTAGTACTCGACACCCTGGATCAGCGAGCTGGCGCAGTTGCCCACGCCGGCGATCGCTACTCGGATCTTGCTCATGTTGTGGTTCCCTTCGTGTGTGTAGATGCGCCCCGTGGGGTCGCGTTGGCAGGAGCGCCCCGTTGGGCGCTGGTGTTCATGACGCCCCCGAGGGAGACGTCGAGGACAGGGCATCCCCCGCATGGGGATCGCCGAGTTCAGTGGTTTCAGTGGGCAGAGGGGTTTCAGGGGACAGAGCGGTTTCCGTGGACAGAGAGGGCACGGTGTCGACACGGGCACTGGCCTGCTTCTGACGCTCGGCGTCGATCAGGCGGTCGAGCCAGGCGATGTCGTGCTCGGTGGCCTCGGTGCTGTGCTCGACGAGTGATCGTGTGTAGACGTCGAGTCTTTCGCCCGACGCACGGGCCACGTCCGTGGCCAGCCGCCGGGTCAGCTGGGCCCGTCGACGCTCGAGGAGGGCCAGTCGGGCCGCCGGGGCGAGGTGCCGGGCGAATGCGAGACGGAGGCCGAAGCTGCGGGCATCATCGGTGCCTGCCGGCTCTTCGCCCTCGAGGAGCTGCTCGAAGAGGGTCCGGCCAGCATCGGTGATCCGGTAGACCTTGCGCGACCGCTTCGTTCCGAGCGTCGAACCGGCCCGCCGCGCCCGCAGTCCGGCGCGCTCGCCGCTGAGCGAACCAGTCGACGGCATCGGTGCCGCCGCTCCTCCGGACTCGGTGACGGTGACCGCACCCGAACGTTCCAGGCGGGAGAGCGCAGGGTAGAGGGAGCCGAACGAGATATTGGCGAACAGGCCCAGTTCGTCGCGCAGGCGGCGCCGGATCTCGTACCCGTGCATCTCCTGTTCGAAGAGCAGGCCCAGGATCGCCAGATCGAGCACGTCAGGCCCGACTTCCGGTGGCGATGGGTGTGCCCGACGACTGCATGACGGTAACGATACATCATTTCGATGTATCGGTCTGATACATCGAACCGTCAGTTCACTGGATCAGCAGACGCGGCCGGGCGGCTGGTGCCATGGTCCGAGCCTTCATCAACGAGGTGGAAGGGGACGTCCACACCCGGTGACTGGGGAGGAGCGAGGCGGTACCCTGGCCCGGTGAGCTTCCGACCCGGTTCACTCGACGGGCTGCAGACCTCCCCCACCGGGGGCCAGGTCGAGTACCTGCTCGCCCGGAACTCCGTCATCCGTGAGTTCCGCAAGGGCAGGCTCTCCCGGCTCGACGTGTGCGACGCACATCCTGAACTGATCCGTGGAGCCACCAACCTGGGCCGCCCGATCGACGAGTCCTGTCCCATCTGCGAGGAGTCCGAACTGGTCGAAGTGACCTTCGTGTTCGGGGCAAAGCTCCCGGCAGGCGGTCTGTGCGTCGCCACCCAGACCGAGCTCGGCCGATACTGGCGCCGCAAGGAACCGGTCGTCTGCTACGTCATCGAGGTCTGCTGCGCCTGTCGGTGGAACCATCTGACCCGTATGTATCCGGCCGGTGCCGGAGTGGACGCGGTGGCTCGCAAGCCCATGCGCAGCCGCAAGTCCACCTGAGTACGAGCAGCGCCGGGCCAGAGCCCGTCCAGATCGCCCCTGTCCGCCGTCGGGTCGGCGCAGTACGATAGGGAGGCAGCACTCGTGCTCCGCGGGGTCGCCCCGCCGATGCCGCCGGCAGCCTGAAGGCGCTGGACGGTCGATGAGGAGGAAGTCATGTCCGAACCCAGGTCCGCGCCCGTGACCGTCCCCAAGGTCCGTGCCGCCAAGGTCCGCGACGGCCATCCGCCGCTGGTGATGGTCACCGCCTACGACGCACCAGGCGCCCGCATCGCCGACGCCGGCGGTGTCGACATGATCCTCGTCGGCGACTCGGTGGCCAACGTGGTGCTCGGGTACGAGGACACGCTGCAGGTGACGATCGAGGACATGGCCCATCATGTGGCCGCGGTCGCCCGGGCCCGGCCGGGTGCGTTGATCGTCGGCGACCTGCCGTGGATGAGCTACCACGTCGACACGGCGGACACGGTCCGCAACGCCGCACTGCTGATCCGGGCGGGCGCCCAGTGCGTCAAGCTCGAAGGGGGAGCCGTACGGGCGCCGATGGTCGAGGCCCTCGTGAAGGCCGAGATCCCGGTCATGGGACATATCGGCCTGACGCCGCAGTCCGTCAACGCCTTCGGGGGCTTCCGGGTCCAGGCCAAGGACGACGAGTCGGCTCGGTTGCTCGTCGAGGGGGCACAGATCCTGGTGGACTCCGGGATCTTCGCCATCGTGGTCGAGGCCGTGCCCGAGAAGGTCGGGGCCGCAGTAACCGAGGCGCTCGAGGTGCCCACCATCGGCATCGGGGCCGGACCCCACTGCGACGGGCAGGTCCTCGTCCTTCATGATCTGTTGGGGATCACCCCGAAGACGGCCAAGTTCGTCCGTCGCTACGCCGAGATGGCGGATGCGGCCACTGCCGCTGTCGCGGCCTACGCCGCAGATGTCCGCTCGGGGGCCTTCCCTGCCGACTCGGAGGTCTACCACTGAGCATCGGCTAGAGTGATCTGGCTGTTCCGACCACCACGCCGTACGTACAGGTGGTCGTTGTCATAGTTCCGACCTGCCCCACGCCGTGGGGCTCGGGTGCAGAGCGCCCGATCCAGAGGGAGGTGAGCCGTTCATGCGGCCATACGAAACAATGGTTATTTTCGATACCGGAGCCGATGAGGCTGCGGTCAACGGGGTGCTCGACCGGGCCCTGACTGCGCTGAAGGCCAAGGGGGGCAACCCCGGCCGTGTCGAGCGCTGGGGTCGTCGGACCTTCGCCTACGAGCTGCAGCACAAGCGTGAGGGCTACTACGTCCTCATCGAGTTGAACTCCGAGCCGCCAGCCGTCGCCGACATGGAGCGCGTGTTCGTGCTGGCCGACGAGGTCCTGCGCCACAAGGTCATGCGCCTTCCGGACAAGGTCGCCGGCCGCCGTGCTGCCGCTGCAGCGGCGGCCGCCAACGGGGAGGGCTGACCATGACGGGCAACGCAGTCACCCTGGTGGGCAACATCACCCGTGACCCCGAGCTCCGGTTCACCAACACCGGGCAGGCCACATCGAGCTTCGGTCTGGCCGTCAACCGCCGGTGGCAGAACCGCCAGACCCAAGAGTGGGAGGAAGCAACCTCCTTCTTCGACGTCGTGTGCTGGCGCGAAATGGCCGAGAACGCCGCCGAGAGCCTCACCCGTGGCTCCCGTGTGATCGTGACCGGCCGGCTCGAGCAGCGCAGCTGGGAGACCCCGGACGGCGACAAGCGGTCCAAAGTGGAAGTGGTCGCCGACGAGATCGGGCCGAGCATCCGCTGGGCCACGGCTCAGGTTACGAAGAACGAGCGTCGGGGACCCGGTGACGGGCAGTCGGGCGGTGGCGGAAACGCAGGCGGAAACGCAGGCGGTGGCGGTGGCGGAAACGCCGGCGGCGGCCGCGGCGGACAGTCGAGTGGGGGCGGCGCACCCGCCGACTCCGGGTACGGATACAGCGAGGAGCCTTTCTAATGGCAAGAAGCAACGATCGTGGAGGAAGCGCCGTACGGCGCGCTCCCAAGGACAACGGACGCAAGATCAAGAAGAAGCCTTGCGCACTGTGCAAGGACCGTGTGGAGTGGGTCGACTACAAGGACGTCGCCATGCTCCGCAAGTACATGAGCGACCGGGGCAAGATCCGGGCCCGTCGTGTCTCTGGCAACTGCACCCAGCACCAGCGCGATGTGGCCATCGCCATCAAGACGGCTCGTGAGCTCGTCTTGTTGCCGTACACGCAGCGCACCACGACCGAGCGCCCAGGTGGCCGAGGCGGCCGAGGCGGCCGTGACGGTGGCACCGGTGGCGGCGGTCGCCGTGGACGCGACGAGGAGCGGACGCTGGGCGAGGAGGGCGCATCGACGGCCATCCCCGACGGCACGCCGCCGCTCAGTGGCGGATCCGAGACCGCTGAAGTGGTCGAAGTGGTCGAAGTCGACGTCGTGGAGCTCGACAACGGTGATGAGATCGTGATCATCGAGGCAGTCGAAGAGGCGGGTGAGGAGTGATGAAGGTCCTTCTCCGCACTGACGTCGATGGAGTGGGCAAGCGCGGGGACATCATTGATGTCGCCGGCGGTTTCGCCCGCAACCATCTGCTCCCGGCCGGCAAGGCCATCGTCGCCTCCGACGGGGTGGAGGTCCAGGCCGCGGCAATGCGCCGGTCACGTGACCTCCGTGATGCCCGGGACCGCGAAGGTTCCGAGACCGTCGCCAAGATCCTGGTCGGCAACACCATCACCATCGCCGCCCGTGCCAGCAACGAGCGGCTGTTCGGCTCGGTCAGCACTGCGGACATCGTGCGTCACGTCGAGGAGCAGACCGGGGCGATCATCGATCGTAACGACCTGGTGCTCGCGGACCCGATCAAGATGGTGGGCGAGCACAACGTGCGCGTCGAGCTCGTAGGCGGCGTCGTCTTCGAGCTGACCGTGAACGTGGTCGCCGAGGACTGAACACGAGATGGCCGGGGATGATCCCGGCTGATCGCCATCGCTTCGACGAGTGCCCTGGTCCCGATTCGGTGCCGGGGCACTCGGCTGTCCGGGCCCAGGTCCGGCAACGAGCCGGCCCGGCACGGACAGGCGAGGGATCCCTTGCGATACCTGGTTCCTCGAGGTGTCACACCCGTCGTAGATCATGGGACCATGCCGCGATTCGAGTCCGATCACCGCCCTGAGGATCCATCTGTCCCCAGGAAGGCGAGTGTTGTCCACGGACCGTCCACAGGTTCAGGCACTGCTTTCCCCAGGAAGAGGGACTTACGTTCCACAGGCTTCATGGGGGAGGGTTAACCCACCATGGTCCAGGCCTTCGACGACTCCCGCCCCCGACAGCTGATCACCCCCCGCACGGGTGGTGCCAGCACGACCGGACGGGTCCCCCCGCACAACCTCGAGGCGGAGGAGTCCGTCCTCGGGGCCATGCTGCTCTCCCGCGACGCCATCGCCGCGGCAATGGAGAACTGCAAGGCCGAGGACTTCTACAAGGCCTCGCACGGCTACATCTTCGAGGCGGTCACCTCGCTGTACGGACGTGGTGAGCCGGCCGACTGGGTGACCGTCACCGAAGAGCTCCGGCGGAGGGACCTCCTCGAGTCGATCGGCGACACGTCGGTCTTCGTCACCCTCCAGGCCAACACGCCCTCGATCGGTAATGCTGAGTACTACGCCAAGATCGTCGAGGAGCTCGCCTTGCTCCGGCGCCTGGTGGGGGTCGCCGGGGAGATCTCCGAACTCGGCTACAGCGTGCCCGAAGATGTGTCCGAGGTGCTCGACCGTGCGGAGAGCTTGGTCTTCGACGTCGCCCAGCGCCGAGTCGTCGACTCGATGACCCCTCTCGAGGAGCTTCTGGGTGCCACCCTCGACCATCTGGAGCAGCTGTTCGGTCGGAGCGAGTCCGTGACCGGCCTCGCCACCGGCTACACGGACCTCGACGAGCAGCTGGCCGGTCTCCAGCCTTCGAACCTGATCGTGGTCGGCGCCCGACCCGCCATGGGCAAGACAGCGTTCGCCCTCGGGATGGTGGCCAACGCCGGGGTCAAGCTCAAGAAGCCGGTGCTCCTGTTCTCCCTCGAGATGAGCCACATGGAGCTCACCCAGCGACTCCTCAGTTCCGAAGCCCGGGTGGATGCCGGACGGATGCGCACCGGCAAGCTGCGCGATGCCGACTGGCCCAAGATCGGCAACGCCATCAGTCGGATGAGCGAGGCACCGATCTACATCGACGACAACCCCAACCTGACTGTCATGGACATCCGAGCCCGGGCCCGCCGGCTGAAGAGCCGTCAAGGACTCAGCCTGGTGGTCATCGACTACCTGCAGCTCATGACCGGCCGGCACGGATCCGAGAACCGCCAGGTCGAGGTGTCCGAGATCAGCCGAGGCCTGAAGATCCTTGCCCGTGAGCTCGAGGTGCCGGTCGTTGCCCTGTCGCAGCTGTCCCGGTCACTCGAGAACCGCCCGGACAAGCGCCCGATGCTCGCCGACCTTCGTGAGTCGGGCTCGATCGAGCAGGACGCCGACGTCGTTCTCTTCCTCTACCGCGACGAGGTCTACAACCCCGACGCCACCGAGACCCAGGGGACGGCCGAGGTCATCGTGGCCAAGCACCGTAACGGCCCGACCGGCACGACGCGCCTGGCCTTCATCGGCCACCACGCCCGGTTCGACAACATGGCGAGGGTGTAGCGGCCGAACTGATGACAGCAGGCCGGGGCCATGCGAATCCGGGCCGATCATGCGAAGGCGTGTGGAACCGGTCAGCGCAATGAGATCGGTGATTCTGCAAGTCAGCCGGCTCTGACAGGAGAGATCCAAGCCCCTGAGTCACCACGAGACGCACAGCTGGTTCACTCACGCGGGCGATGTCGCGAGTCGAGCGGATCGAACGATTCGTGTCGAACGTGGGGCGATCGTTGTCTGAGGGGACGCCGGCCAAGTCCTGGATCGGACACCGACGCTGACGCTGGTCAGTTCGATACCGACCAGACGATGATCAGGCATCCCACCACAGTGAGCACCGAGGACAGAAGACCGAGGGTGAACCGACCGCCGAAGCGACCGCCGCCGGCCACGAAGGCGACGACACACTTCACGATCGAGTTCGCCACGAGGGCCACGCCGATCGCGGCGAGGGCGGCTCCCAACCCCAGGACCCCGCGACTGAACTGGGTTGCCGCTGACAGTGCACCGGCGTGCGCGTCGGCAAGTCCTGCGGCTCCAGAAGCGAACACCGCCCCTCTCGGTCCCAGAACGGCCGCCGCCCAGCGGCCGACGAGGAGCGCTGTGGTCAACACTGAGGCGAGGACAACGGCGGGTACTAGGGCGAAGGCGCGTCCACCGATCACCGGGACGCGCTCGGTGGACGATGGATCCGATCCATCGGACTCATTGCGAAGGGCGTCTCCTGGCGCAAGACCAGGAGGTGGCCGGCGGTAGGTCAGAACCGCCGCCAAGGACAGGACGATCGCACCAAGGGCCAGCGGCACGGCCAGACGCAGCGCAACGGCAGGACTGACCACGGTGATAATGACCCCGAGCTGCGCATACGTGGCCACGCTGGCAATCTGGGCGCCGGCGACCGCAGCGGTAAACCGATCGGGCGAACGGCTGAGGCGCCCCATCGATGCTGTCGTAGCCGTAGCTGACACGAAACCGCTGGCCAGACCTGTTGCGAGGAGGCCACGTTTGGGCCCAAGGGCCCGGACAGCCACGTAGCCGACCCACGAGATGCCGGTGAGGGTGACGACGATCAGCCAGATGTGTGACGGATTGAGTGCGCCATAGGGTCCGACGTCTCGATCGGGGAGCAGTGGAAGGATCACGAAAGCAATCACGAGGAACTTGATGGCATCGTCGATCTCGACGTCGGTCACGACCTCTCGGGCGAACGCGTGAATCCTGGCCTTGCCAGTCAGGAGAACCAGGAAGATGATGGCGACGGCGGCCGCCAGTCGAGCGTCTGTAACGCAGAGTACGCCGAGGAGGAACACTGCGAATGCGGTGACCTCAGTGGTCGTCCCGGGATCGTCACTATTGGTGCGGCGGTAACCGGCGACGATGAGGTAACCGACAACGGCGATGCCGGCTACGACAGCCCAGGTCCCGATAAGCGCGGTGAGCGTCCCAACTGCTGCCAACAGCGCAAAGGTTCGCGCCCCTAGCGCCTGGCGCGGCCCGCCACGGTGGCTCCGCTCGCGTTCGATCCCGATCAGAAGACCGATGGCGATGGAGTAGATGAATGCCGTTCCATGCGACCAAATCATGATGTTCACATTCGCACGTGAGCCGGAGGGATCGCTGCATTGGTTGCGGCTCCCATGGACCCGCACTGTGCTTCATCGGCCACCACACCCGGTTCGACAACATGGCACGGGTGTAACGCCCGAATGAGAGCAGGACGGGAACGAACGAAATCAGGCCAGGATTCGTAGCACCGACTCCGAGTGTCAACGACAAACGAAGGGTCCGGACCACCCTGGCAAATTGCCGGGAATGACACTCGTGAAATATAGTAACATTCGGCACATGAAAATGACCTCGCCCGGTAGCCGCCTCAACTCCAACTCGAGGCTGGCCCGTCTCGCGCTCGCAGGCGCGACCTCCACCCTGTTCCTAGTGGCTGCCGGATGTTCGAGTTCCACCACGGCGAGCACCACGACGCAGCAGCCTGCATCCACCGGGGCTCAGCACATCTCGCTCGTGGCATCGACTCCGGCGACGACGACGGAAGTCTTCTCCGCCAAACCCGGATCAGTGACCGTCTCGTTCGCTGTTCCCTCCAACGTTCCTCATGGCTTGCAGGTCGAGTCCCCCTCGGGCGCCGTGGTCGGCCAGATCGCCGCATTCGAGAACGGAACCAAGTCCGTCACGGTGTCGGTAACGACGGGCTCTTACACGATCTGGTGCCTGACCAATGGACAGAAGGCCTCCATCGCCCACGCCCGGATAAACGTCCAATAATTGAGCAGCACGCGACTCTCGCGTGCTTGGCGGTGACCGGCCTGCAACATGTACCGAACGGACTCACCCGGT
>CAININ010000248.1 GCA_903849265.1 uncultured Acidimicrobiaceae bacterium | reverse complement strand
GCACCCCGGTGTTCATGTAGCCCTCGTTGTCGTAACAGACGAAAAGGACGTCGTCGTTACGTTCGAACATCCCCGACAAGCAGGCCAGCCCGATGTCCACCGTTCCCCCGTCGCCCGCCTGAGCCACGACCCGTTCGTCGGTCCGCCCTTGCACCCGCAGTGCCGCGCTCACCCCCGTGGCCACGGCCGGGGCGTTGGCGAACAGCGAGTGGAGCCACGGGATCCGCCACGCCGTCTCGGGGTAGGGAGTGGAGAAGACCTCGAGACAGCCCGTGGCGTTGACTACCGACAGTCGCCCTTGGCACGAGCGCATGGCCGCGTCGAGCACGTAGCGGGCGCCGAGCGCCTCGCCGCATCCCTGACAGGCCCGGTGGCCCGAGTCGAGCGCGTTCGTGCGGTCGGCGTCGGACTGGACCGTGCGCTCGTCCGCTCCGACCAGCCGATTGCCGGCCGCGAAGCTGCCCACCTGGTAGAAGCGCACGGGGCTGGTGGTCACGTGCCCACCTCGACCGGGCCCATGGTGGGCGGGCGCCCCCGCAGGCGACTCCCCGACGGTGCCCCTGGGGTTGCGTGCGCGGCGATCCTGGCCCGTTCGTGTTCGACTGCAGCGCGGTCCAAGTCGAGCACGGTCAGGGCCTCTAGGTGGCCTTGGGCCGAGGACTCAAGCATCGCCTCGATCGAGCGACGGGTCACGGGGCGCCCGCCGAGACCGGCAACTACAGCATGCACCGGAATCCCGGTTCCGCCCAGTGCCAACGTCACGTCGTCGGCCAGATACCCACCTCCGCCGACGCGGAGTGCACGGTCCACCACGATCACCCGGCTCGCGCCCAGCAGTGCCTGGCGCACCACCTCAGACGGAAACGGCCGGTAAGTGGCGATTCCGAGCACGCCGACCCGATCCTGCTCATCGCGTCGGGCATCTGCAGCGTCCTCGATGGTGCCGAGCACCGACCCCATGGCCACGACCACGGTGTCCGCGTCATCCGTGCGGTACTCGTGGACGAGCCCGCCACTGTGGCGTCCGAATGCAGCGTGGAACTCGCCGGCAAGGTCCGGGATGCGCTCCAAGGCATCCATGTGGCGCAGTCGGGCCAGCTCGCGGACCTCTTCGAAGGCATCGGGTCCCACCATGGCGCCGATAGAGACCGGGTTGTCCGGGTCGAGGATCTGCTGGGGCCGGAACAGGGGAAGAAATGCGTCGACCGCTTCCTGTTCGGGGATATCGACCTGCTCCACGGCGTGGGTGAGGATGAAGCCGTCCATACAGACCATCACCGGGAGGGAGAGCTCTTCCGCGAGGGCGAAGGCCTGGATGTGGAGATCGGCAGCCTCCTGGTTGGTGGCGGCGAACAGCTGGATCCATCCGGCGTCGCGTGCGGCCATGGCGTCGCTGTGGTCGTTCCAGATATTGATGGGTGCGCCGACGGCCCGGTTGGCCAGGGTCATGACGATGGGGAGTTCGAGTCCTGAGGCGTTGTAGACGGCCTCCATCATGTAGAGCAAGCCCTGACTGGCCGTCGCCGTGTACGCCCGTGAACCGGCAGCCGATGCCCCGATGCAGACCGACAAGGCGGCGAACTCCGACTCGACGTTGATGAACTCGCACGGAGCCAGGTCGCCTCCACGGACCAGCACACCGAGGGCTTCGATGATGTGGGTCTGCGGCGAGATCGGGTAGGCGCACACCACCTCGGGCCGACAGCGAGCCACGGTCAGCGCCACGGCTCGGGAGCCCTCAATCTGCGCGAGCACGATCGACCACCTCACGCTCATCGGGCATGGCTGTCACCTCG
>CAININ010000247.1 GCA_903849265.1 uncultured Acidimicrobiaceae bacterium | reverse complement strand
CGCTCGGGGCCGATATCCGGGACGGCTTCCTGGCCGCCACCGGCGAGCCGACGTCGGACTACTCGGGCTCGGGTGGGATCACCCCTCGTTCCGACCTCGGCGGACTCAACCTCTCCACGGTTCCCAAGGTGCTCGTCGAGTCCGGCAACATGGCGAATCCGACAGACGCCGCAGCAATGGAGGACCCGAACTGGCGTCAGCGGGCCGCCCAGGGGCTGCTCCAAGGGATCACGGCGTTCCTGATTGGTCGCATGATCCCCTGACCGCCCTAGCCTTCGGCTGCCCCGTCGGCTTGATCCCCACCGGAGAGCAAGCCGATGACGTCGCCGCTCATTGCGTCACCGAGCTCCACCAGGAGGCGCATGCGCTCCTCGAGTCCGTCGGCGACCAGCAGCCGCTGCAGGTCGAGCGAGACGAGTGGCGCCATGTCGCACAGCTGCCAGCCGATCTGGTCAGGGTCCCCGGAGATCCGCAAGCTGTGCGGCAGCGCTGGCACGTCACCGAGCTCGGACAGAAGCGACCGCAGGCGCCGCAACGACCCTTCGGCCCCCGTCAGCACTTCCTCAGGACAGGTATCCGCTGAGTCAGCCAGATCCTCCACCAGGGCCCGTGGGTAGGGGGCGTCGGTCAGCCATTCCTCCACTCGGACTCGTCGGACCCCGGTGGCCACCACCAGCATCCGACCGTCGTCGAGCTCGGCCACGTTAGCGATCCGGGCCACCGTCCCCACGTCGACCCGTTGATCACCTCCACCCACTTCGGAGCCTCGGGCGATCAGGACGACACCGAACTCGCCGTCGGTGGCCAGGCAGTCGTTCATGAGGGTCCGGTACCGCTCCTCGAAGACGTGCAGCGGCAGCCCGGCCTCCGGAAAGAGCACACTGGACAACGGAAACATCCCGAGGGGATAGGTCATCTGCCCGGACCCGTCGATCCGACCCGGGCTGATCGCCGCTTCCTGCGGTCGACGACCACGAGCACGATCACGGCGCACACGGCGAGCAGCGTGATCAGCTGGCCCAGGTAGTCGGCCGGCGACCGCCCATATGTCAGCTGCACGTCATGGCTCGTCGGTACAACGACCATCAGATTGGGTGCCACCCGGTACGGCCCGTCGGCCCCCGATGCGTGCCAGTTCGGGAAGTAGGACACCCGGACCTCGACTGGAGTGCCTACCCGGTCGACATGGAAGGAGATCGATTCGTTCGACTGTCGGACCTCCGACACGACGGTGGCCGGCTCAGGCACCACCGGTGGGTGCGGGTCTCCGATGGCCACCCTCGTCCAATCGGACGGACCCGCAGCAGCGGGCACCACGTTCCAGCCGGCGGGTGCGTTGAACCAGGTGACCGACGGGGTGAGCCAGGACGACTGGCTCGAACCGATGCCCTTCCACACCACCGGGCGGTTCGCCAAGGGCACGACCAGCTCCGAGTCGGCGATCCGGTACACCTTCCAAGTGGTGTCGAGGGACTGGCCGTTGTACGAGGTGCTCCAGGGGCCGCTCGTGCCCACGAGGGTGGCGGCCGGATCGGCCGACACCGCGGTCTGGACCGTCGCCGACGAGGTGAGGAGGTAGCGGATGCCCATCTGTTGGAGATGACGGATCCCGAGCGGCACGTTCAACCCGCCATAGGGCAGGCCCACGACTGCGTTCGACGGGCTGGGGGACAGCTCGTTCTGGTTGACGAAGTGGAACGGGGTGGTCGAAGAGGACTCGAACAGCAGTCCCTCCATCGAACCGATGCAGCCACCGGTGAAGTACGGCAGCAGCATGAGCGACTCGGTCGTGCCGAACCGGTTGAGGGAGGGGTCGTACTCCCACATGGTCCGACCGCACCCTTGGCCCGCGCCGACCGACCGCATCATCTGGATCACCGCCTGGAACTCGGGATAATCGGCCTTTCGCTCGTAACCCGAGTAGTTCCAAGCCGCCCACGCGCTGGGCTGGTCCGGACCGACGTGCACCCCGACCTTGGCCAGGGTTGCCGACGGGACGGCCAGCGGCGGGATCACGATCAGACAGGCAGCAGCCAGCGCCACCAAGGGACCCACCACTGCGCCGGCCGCGACGGCCACCGGCACCGGGCGACGGAACGGTGTGACCCGGTGCCCGGGGCGCCACTCCTGCCCCTCGGACGTACCCAGACGCCGGTGCAGGTCCCGTGCCCAGACGTTGAGGCGCCGGCGGCGGGCCAGTCGGGCAACCGCTGAGATCACTTCGGCCAGGGCGTAGCCGGCCAGGAGGTAGAGGCAGAGGAACCACAGCGGCAGAAACCGGACGTTGTAGAGCTTTCCGGCTGGGTCGATGATCACCGCGGCGGCGGACAGCCCGGCCATGACCACGAGGAACAGTGCGACGCGGTTGCGTCGGGCCACCATGGCCGCCACTCCCACGATGTCGGCCGCCAGCACCCACCGGAACGACCCGGGAAAGAGGAGGTGGGGATAGCCGAAGACCTTGGTGTAGCCCATGTTGGTCGTGAACGACTGCTCCAAACCGAAGGGGACCAGCCACCAGGCCGTCAGCCCCAGGCCGACCACACCGGCCACCACGGACCACAGGACCCGCCCGCCCCACCGGTTTCCGGCGGCCACGGCCCGACGGCTTCGGTGCAGCATCCGAGGCAGGTCGGCATCCAAGAGCAGCCACACCACAGCACCTACGGCTGCGAACATCGCCGGGATCAGATGACAGAGCAACGTGGCGGCGATGAGTACGGCGGCCAACGCCCGATGTCGCCCGGTGCGCAAACCGGCGGCCACGACGCCGAGGAACAACAGGGAGAGCGAAAGGCTCAGGGAGAACGAGAACTCACCGGCCAGCGTGGACAGGAGGTTTCCCCCGTAGATCGAGAAGCTCGGCTCGAACAGGAACGGCAGCGTTGCCGCGGCCAGACAGGCGGGCCCTGGGGAACGCAGACCGGCGAGGCGGCCGAAGGCCCAGGCGCAGACGGGCAGGAGCAGGCTGCCGAGGACCGTGACCAGTTTGAACGCCACCGAGTAGGACGCGAAGACATTGAAGAGGACGGCGATCAGTCCAGGGAGCGGGAAGTAGAAGGTGTAGAGCGGAAAACCGTCATACCAACCCGGGTCCCATCCCGTCAGCTGCCCATGGGTCAACAGGTTGGACTTGAGGAACGCCGGAAGCGCGACGTGCGCCCCCGTATCGCCGCCTGCGGTGGTCGTGTTCAGTAAGAGCAGGTCGGGATGGAGCTGGGTGAGCACGACGACGACGACCCCGAGCACAGCCACCGCGTCCGCCCACGCCGGCCATGCCGTTCGACGCGTGATGCGCGCCAGCCACTCTGGCCGCACCTCCTGCGCCCCGATCGGGCCGCTCCATTCGGCCGTCTGCCCGGTGTCTGCACTCACTCCGGCCTCCGGCTGCGCCTCAGGTTCCTCCCCGGACTCCCCCACGTTCATCTCAGGCCATTCCCTTTAGGCCCAGCACCGCTGGGAAGAGCACAGCGGTCAGGGCCAGCAGGTTGAACGACGCATGCGCAACGATGTTCATGCCAAGGCGCCCGGTGCGGTAAGAGACCACACCGAGGATCACCCCGAAGATGCTCAGTCCCAAGAGCTGCAACGACTCTGCATGTGCCATGGCGAACAGGACGCCGCTCACGACGATGGCCAGGCCCGGGCCCACCCATCCACCCCATCGACCGAAGATCCGGGCCAGTGCCCGCAGCACCACGCCGCGGAAGAACAGCTCCTCGAAGAACGGAGCGCCAACAACCGTGGCGATACCGATCACGAGGTACCCGATCCCATGTGAGTTTCCGGTGAGTCGCTGGGCCGGAGCGTCGAACCGCTGGTGGAAGTCGTGGATGTGCGGGGCGATCGGGATGTACACCAGGGCGATCAGGTACTGGCCGGCGACTCCGATCGGAATCCCGATCAGGTCGATCCACCGGAACCGCAGGCCGAGGTCGGCGCAGAAGTGCTTGGACCCCCGCAGCCGGCTCGCCAGCACCGCAGCGGCGAGGAACCCGCCCCACAGCCCGAACAGCGTGGAGATGACGAACCAGGTCGGGGGCTCGGCCAGCTTGGACAACGCGCCGAGTGAGTGGGCCTGCCCGGCCAGAGCGGCTGCGGCTCCGACCGTGACGGCCGCCAGCAACTGGCCACCGAGGAACCCCAGGCACGCGTAGAGCATCCACATCCACGCTGCGTTCCGCCTCGCCGGTGCCGCACCGGCGTCGAGCTGGCGTCCGAGCGAGACGTCCGCACGCCAGCCGTGGGGATGCGTTAGTAGAGGCGGTGCGACGGGACCCGTGGCATCCACCACCTGTTCGGGCCGGTCGTTCACCCCCCCACGATACCGACCGCGCCCTCTATCGGGGCACCGGCCCAGCGGACCGTGTCACGGCAGGTCCACCGGCGTGCTTTCGAAGTGCCAGATGTGGCGGGCGGGCGCGGCCGGCGCTGGGGCTGGGCGGCAAGCGGCGGGCGGGGGCTAGGCGGGCGCTAGGCGGGGGCGATGCGCCAACGGCTCCCGGTGGCGCATAGCATGAAGGAGTGACCCCGCCCAACCCCAAGACCCCCAACGGCCCTTCTTCGCCGAGCGGCGCCAATTCGGACAGCCCCGGGCAGAACAAGAACCGCATCATCCTCTCCGTCGTCGTCATGGTCGTGGTCCTTGCCGTCCTCATCGTGCCGAGCCTGGTCAAGAAGTCGAACACGACCCATCTCACCTACAACTCCTGGCTGACCCAGATCAACGACAAGCAGGTCAAGACGGCCACCGTCGACCAGAGCAACGGCATGATCTCCGGCACCCTGGCTGACGGGACGAACTACTCGTCCAATGGACCAAATCCGGTGACCGACTCCACGCAGGCCGCCCTCAAGACGCTCGGGGCCAACGCCAAGTACGTGACGACCACGCAGAACCCGCTCGTCTCGCTCGTCTGGTACCTGATCCCCTTCGCTCTGATCATGGGGATCTTCTACTTCATCAGTCGCCGGGCCCAAGGCCAGATGGGCGGCATCATGTCGATCGGAAAGTCGAAGGCGAAGCAGTACTCGACCGAACGACCGTCGACGACCTTCGGCGACGTCGCCGGATATGACGGCGTGAAGCTGGAGATCAGCGAGGTCGTTGACTTCTTGAAGACGCCGGCTCGGTTCAAGGAGATCGGCGCCCGGATCCCTAAGGGGATCCTGCTGGTGGGCCCTCCGGGCACCGGCAAGACCCTTTTGGCCCGTGCCGTGGCTGGTGAGGCCGGCGTGCCGTTCATGTCGGTCAGCGGTTCGGACTTCATGGAGATGTTCGTCGGCGTCGGTGCCAGCCGGGTCCGCGATCTCTTTGCCACTGCTCGCAAGCAGGCGCCGGCCATCGTCTTCATCGACGAGATCGACTCCATCGGACGCAAGCGGGGCGCCGGACTCGGTGGCGGCCACGACGAGCGCGAGCAGACGCTCAACCAGATGCTCTCGGAGATGGACGGCTTCGACCCCACCGAGGGCATCGTCGTCATGGCCGCGACCAACCGGCCCGACATCCTCGACGCCGCCATCCTCCGCCCAGGGCGATTCGACCGTCAGATCGTGGTTCCGCTTCCTGACCTCGACGAGCGGCTCCCCATCCTGCAGGTCCACTGCAAGGACAAGAAGGTGGACCCCTCTGTCGATCTGGGGAAGGTCGCCCGGGGCACCCCCGGGATGAGCGGTGCCGACTTGGCCAACCTGGTCAACGAGGCCGCCCTGCACGCTGTGCGCCGCGGTTCCCTGGTCATCCAGAACGAAGACTTCGAAGCATCGCGTGACCGGGTCCTCATGGGCCAGCGCCGGGAGAGCTTGGTCCTGTCCGGGGCGGAAAAGGAACGTGTGGCCTTCCACGAAGGCGGCCACGCCGTGCTCGCCTACGTATTGGCCGATGCCGACCCCGTCCACAAGGTGACGATCCTGCCGACAGGCATGGCGCTCGGGGTGACCATGCAGCTCCCGATGGAGGAGAAGCACATCCATCCCCGCCAGTACATCGAGGACTCCCTGGCTGTGCGGATGGGCGGGCGGGCCGCCGAGCTCCTCGTCTACGGAGACCTGTCGACCGGCGCCAGCAACGACCTCGTGGGCAACACCGAGCTTGCCCGCAGGATGGTCCGCGAGTGGGGCATGAGCGACAAGATCGGCCCGATGGCTTGGGGCTCGCAGGGCCAGGTCTTCCTCGGCGAGGACCTCATGCACACCCGCGACTACTCGGAGCACACGAGCCAGGTCATCGACGACGAAGTGGAGCTCATCCTTCGGGCCCAGGAGCAACGAGCACTCGAGGTCCTGGCTCGCCACCGCGGAGGCCTCGACGCCGTCGCCCGGGCCCTGCTCGATGAGGAGACGATCGATGGGGAGACGGTGGGCCGCTTGGTGGACACCGCCTACGGACAGCCCGTCCACGCGGCTGGGATCAAGACAGTCCCTCCGATCTTCGTTGCCAGCCAGCACGGACCGACCGGTGCCGACGATGTCGATGGTCCTCCGTCTGACAGCACGTCGACCACCGGGGGTCCCGTCCCTCCGGCGGCCGTACCTTCGGCCGAGGCCGATCCCGGGTTGACGGTCCCCGACGTCGCTCCTGCTGGTGCGACAGCCGGATCGGTGTCCAACGCCACCGATGCAGGGGGCACCTCCCAAGGTGACGCACCCGCACAGGGGAGTCCAACCACTGGCAACGGATCTCAGCCCCAGGCCGGGCACTGGCCAGCACCGCCGGCCACATGGACGGGCACGCAGTCCCCGTGGCCGCCCCCGCCGGCTCCTCCTGCTTCGAGCTGAGTCCGGAACTGGGCTGACTTAGCTGCTCGACCGGGCTGACTCGCCAGGTCCGGAGTTTCGCCCAGAGCCGTCTGCCACCTGCCGTATGCAGTCTGCCTCCGGTCACCTGCCGTCTGCCTCCGGCCACCCGCCTCCTGACACCCGCCAGCCAGGTCAGGTCCCGAGCGGAAACCCGGCCGACGACACGATGCCCGGCGCTCCCGTAGGCGAGCTGTCGGTCTCGACCCAGACGGGGCCCGAGGCGTCGACCAGCAGCGGTGCGAGGCCGCCCACCTGGTTCGAGCCGAGCACCACCACGCCGGAACCTGGCACCTGCACCTTTGCCGAGGGCGGGCCCCCGGCCAGCCGCCGCACGGTGACCTCGACCGGGTTCGTCCCCGGGTTGGCGACGGCCACGCTGTGCAGTGCTGCGCCAGCGACGACAGGGCCTCCCGGGGCACCAGGGCCCACGACGAGCCACGCACGCGCCGCTGCCGTCGTCCCCGTGGTGATCCCCCCTTGCGGTGATGCTGCTCCGGCCGGAGCCAGCACCGTGCGCCCAACAACGATCGGCCCCGAAGAAGAGACGTCCATTGAGTACGGAGCCCCGAGTGGCCAGCCCGCCACGGCAGACACGACGAAGTTCGCAACCGTCCGGGCCGGCACCGAGATCCGATGCGGCTCCACCGTTGCAGCCGACAGGCCCACGGTGATCTGAACCGACACCGCTGTAGCCCCTGGGTTGGCGATCGCCAGCGTCACCGTCCCGCCTTGGACGGCGGTGGTCTGTGCGAAGTGCCAGGCGGTAGCCGTTCCGGGTGCACCGGCCAGCAGTGCGAGGCCTGTCCCCGACGACACCTTCATCTGGTCGAGTTCCGTGGCCACCAGTGCTCCCGAAGAGGCGGACACCAACGTGGCCACGACGGGCTGGTTCTGGACATAGGCACCGAGCCCTTCGACGGCCAACTGTCCGGGAGGGATGGTGATCCCTTGGTAGGCCTGCGGGTCGAGCACGGTTCCACTCGCGGTAAGGAACGTCACGTTGACAACGACCTGGCCCGCCGTCGGGTTGTAGAGGGAGAGGTCGAGGAGACCCGAATCCGTCGACCCGCCGGCGAAGTTCCACTGCGAGGAGACCTTCGAGACGCACGGTGCCGTACTCCACCCCTGGGGGCCGAGCACCACGGCCATCCCGGACACTCCACCCTGCGAGAACGAGTAGGTGGTCGCCGTAGCCCCGGGGGCGAGTCCCTTCGCCGGGGTGACGACGGCCGAGCCCAGCGGTGGCACGGTTACGGTCCCGGGTGTCGTGGTCCCGGTGGTGCCCACGGTGTTGGCGAACCCTTGGGCGGTCGTCCGGGTCGTGTTGGTCAGGACCACCATCCCGGTTGCGCCGGCTCCCGCGTCGACTCCAGCGCCCGTGACGCAGTACAGGGACGAGGTGCGGGCGCCCGCTGGCGCTACCGAGACCCCGTCTCCGGTCGGTGAGGCAGGCGGGGCGGCGGGCGGCGGAAACGCGAAAGAGATCAGCGCCGTCCCGAGCACCACGGTCGACACCGCAACGATCGCCGTCGTCCGGCCCTGCACGGATCGCTGCGCCCGACGTCGGGCAGTCCGAGGCCCGACCACCACCGCTTCGCCACGGCTTGTAGGCCCAGCGCCGGTGGAGACCGCCGAACCCGAACTTGCGGATTCCTCGGTCACGGCTCGCTCCTCGGACGGTCCAGGGCCGCTCATCGCATCTCTCCGTCGTCACTCGACCAGACGTCGGCCAGGGGGTCGGCACGCTCAGACCTACCGGTCGACCAGCTCCGGGGCCGGCCCACCCGTTCCCACTCACGACGGATACGCCTCCGGTCCACCAGAGCCGCAAGTGCGATCCCCCAAGCCAGGACCGAGAACACACCTATCAGCAGGGGCAGAAGGCCCCCGGCGAAACGCAGGGTCCCGGTGGTGGCGGCCGGAACCGAAAAACGGGCGGCCCACCCGAATGCCGGAGCCCGCGGCAACGTAGCCCCCGAGCCGCTGACCAGCTGCCAGCTTCCGGCGGGCGCCATCGAGGCGAACACCGTGCCAGGAACGAGCGGCCCATGGAACGAACGCGATGCAGCGGCGCCAGGGAGGACGGCCACCGCCCCTGGCACCACCTTCGTGCCCGGAGGAAGGTCCAAGCGGTCGGCCTGGGCCGGGACAGCGCCGGGGTGGCCAGGAACCTCGGCCCGTTGCGGGATCCAGGCTGCGTTCAGGAACACGGTGATACCCGTACCGGACAGGATCGGCTGGAGGTCGATCTGGTGGACCAGGCCGGGCAGGAGGTCCGCCGGCACCGGATAGGTCGTCGGACTCTGCTCACCGGCGATTTCGGGGGCGACCGATGTCAGGACCACGATGTAGCGGACCCCCGCCGGGGCGACCAGGCTGCCGAGCCGGTCCGTGCCGTCGGACCGAGCCTGGTCGACGGCAGAGCCGAGCGTTCCGGCCGGACCGGGCGATGTGGCGTTCCAGAGCCAACGGGCATCTGGGGATCCGTTCTCCGAAGTGGCGTACGCCAGGCCGTCCCCCGCCCCCCAGCCACCCTGGTTGAGGCTGCGGGGGTCGCCCAACCACAGGACTCGGAACGGCCCGTCCGCCACCTTGGCGTGCATCCAAGCCACCGACTGAGAGAAGTCGTTCACCGGGAGGTCCCACCGTCCGGGGAGGGCCGACACCAGCGTCGGGAGCGAGGCCAAGCAGACGGCGAGCACACCGACGGCGGTCGTGAGCTGCCGCCATCCGAACTCGGCCTTGCGCAGATCGCGCTCGAACGCCGCGACCCCCAGCCCCACCGAGGCGGCTGTGGCCGCCGCCGCCGGAGCGAGCAGCACCAGCGGATCGACCGCCAGTCCACCCGTCCACCCCCGCCCGGTCACCCAGGCGACGAGCCAGAACATCAGGGCGATCGACCAGAAGCGCGCTGCCCATCGGAACCGGACCCCTCGGGCAAGGATAAGCGGCGCTGCGGCCGCCACGACGAAGCCCCACGCCAGCGGCGACCCGCCGATCGGGCCGACGGCGAACCGGAGGAGCGAGCTCCACGATGCCGCTCCCGACGTAGGCGTGGGGACCCCGAACACAGCCAACAAGCTGGTTCCGGCGGAAAGCACGCCGATCACCCAAGGCAGGCAGATCAGGACCGCCACGGCTGTCGAACCCAAGGCGAGCCGCAAGGCCCGCCCTGTCGAGCCGACGTCGCGGAAGAGCAGCGACGATACGACTACAGCCACGGCCACCAGTAGGACTACGAGGGCGGCTGCCGGGACGAACGAGACCATGACGGCCTCGAGCACGCCGAGGGCCAGAGCACCGCCGAGCAGCCCATGGCGGGATGCCCAGGCACCTGTAGGCGCCGAAGGGCCGGCCGAGGCTCCCTCGGGAGGCAGCGGAGCTTCCACCTTGCGAACGAAGGGCTCGAGGCCGGTCGATCGCAGGAGCGTGACCAGGACCCACGGAGCGCCGGCGTAGACGACCAACGCTCCCCACCGTCCTAGGGCAAGCGCGTTGTACGGGAGCGCCATCGCCAAGTAGGCGAGCCCCGACACCATGGATGCACGCTGCGACCCGAACGGTCGGATCAGACGCACCGCTCCCCAGACCCCAAGTGGAATGCACCCGAAAATGAGTACCTTCTGCGTGAGCCCCATGGCACCGAGCAGGACGGTGCCTAGCAACCCGGCGATGCCGAGACCCGGCGCGGCTGGAGATGTGGACCCGACGCCCGAGGGGTGCCACCCGGTGAAGAACTGCGACACGGTCGTCGTCCATGCGGGGAAGGGCGTGAACTGACCGAGGGCGGGCAGCGTCCCGGTCAGGACCCCTCGGGATCCGATGACCACCAAGAGCCCGGCAGCAAGCCATACGGTCAACCGAATACTTCCGCTCAGCCGGCCGGCCTCGGTCTCGGTCGCCCCAGTCTCCGTCTCGGCCACTTCGTGGGCGTGCATGACAGGCCCGACGGCCTCGGCGGCAGCCAGCTCGTCGGCATGTGCTCCATGGAATCCGTGCTGAAACACTCGGCGGGCATATGCCGACAAGCGCGCACTCCCTCGCACCTGGAGCAGGCGGATCTCCTTGTCGGCCACCCTGCGATTGGACTGCAGGGCCGTTCGCTGGGCTCGGATGACGGCGAGGCGTCCGAAGTTCCAACGCCATGCGCGCACCACTGCCCTGGCGCGAGCCCTGTTTCCGGCCAGCTCGGCGACCAGGATCTCCCCCATGGCGAGGAGGAACACCTGTGGCAGGACTCGCAGGAGATGGGCCCGCGAGTAGCACTTCAAGACGGCCAGCAGCTCGTGGCGTCTCTGGAGCTCTTGGAGGGTGACCGGGTAGCGCTGCGTCTCGGGGGAGGTGGTCTGTCCAACAGGTGCGGCGTCGGCAGGTGCTGCCTCGACAGGTGCGGCGTCGGCAGGTGCTGCCTCGACAGGTGCTGCCTCGACAGGAGCTGCCTCGACAGGAGCGGCGTCGGGGGACTCCGTGGAAGGAGTTGCCTCGGCGCCGGCCAAGAGAGCCGGATCCAGCAGTTCCGCACCTGATGCCAGCTGTTCCAGATGTCGCACCCGGGCGTCAGGTGCCACGATGATCCGGGCCCCGACGACCTGGGCTCGCCAGCACAGGTCGAGGTCCTCCCCCATGGCCACGATGGCAGGGTCGAATCCGTCGAGCTCGTCGAACAGGTCTGCTCGGATCAACGTGCATCCGCCCGGGGCCACGAACACGTCCCGAACTGCGTCGTGCTGTCCGTGGTCGATCTCGTGAGGCTGGACCCGCTCGACTACGGAGCCGCCCTTGTCCACGATCATTCCGACATGGACGAGCTGTTGCGGGTCGTCCCAACTCACCACCTTGGGTGACACAATTCCTGCGTTGGAGCGGAACGCCTCTTCGACGAGGAGGTGGACCGCGTCGGAGTCGAGCGCGATGTCGTCGTGGCAGACCAAGTAGTAGGCGGCACCATCGACCATGGCCCGGACCTCGTTGACCGTCGCCCCGAACCCCCGGTTCTGATCGAAGCGGCGCACATAGGCGCTCGGAAGGATCGCTGCCACCCGTTCTGCCAGGTCTCCGGCCTGCCCGGTATCGAGGACCAGGACAGACAGTTCCCCATAATCCTGTGAGGCGATCGAAGCCAGCGTCTCCTCGAACCACGGACCTGGATCGTGGGCGACGAAGACGGCGACAACCGGCGGTGCCAGTGTTTCCATCAGGGGTCAGAGGCTATCGGGCCGGAGGGGTGCAAACGAGGCTTTCGCGACTGACTTGTCGCCGAGGAGCTGAGGCTGACTCCGACTGAGGGCTCACCGAGTGCTTCCTGGGTGCTTGCAAATGTTTATCATTGGGGATACAGTTGTATTCGAGCACAGTGCAGGGCCTGGACGCAGGAGACCAGCACAGTGCGAATTGCACGAGCCAGTACCTCAGAATCGAAGGAGCACGACATGCCCGACATCAACACCGACATCGCCAAGGCCGCTAAGGACATCGCCAACGTCGCCAAGGACGCCACCTACGTCGTTATCGGCGCCGGAGTCCTCGGGTTCCAGCAGGCCCAGGTCCAGCGCCGCGAACTCATGAGCAAGCTGCAGGAGCCGTCGACGATGGCCGAGCGGGTCTCCACCGTGCGTGGCGACCTGTCTGATGCAGTCCACAGCGTCGACACGAAGGTCGAGGACCTGATGGACCGGTTCGAAGAGATCATCGAGCGGGTCGAGGCAGTCTTCGCCCCCTTCGAGGACCGGCTGCCCACCCAGGCCCGTGACATCGCCAAGCAGGCGCATGTGCAGGCCAAGGACGCCCGTACGCAGTTGCGCAACATGCGCCCCACCGCCGTCGCCTGAGCGACGAAACCCGACGTCAGGACGGAACCCCCCTCCGCCTGACGCCCTGACCGGCGGTCGCAAGGCCACGGTCAGATCGGACCGAATCCCCCCTTCGGTCCTCGTGAGAACGGCCTGCCTCGTGCAGGCCGTTCTTCGCGTCCCCGCCCCGGGCATGAGCGCGTCGGCGCCGACAGGGAACGCCGACAGGGAACGCCGACAGGCGGGGGAACCTAGGCTGGGGTGGAGCGCCAGTGGGCCAGCACGTCGGCCAGCGTCTGGTCGAGCACGAGCTCGGGGCTCCATCCGGTCGCCCCGTGGAGGCGGGCCGGATCACCCCTGAGAACCGGCACCTCGACCGGGCGCATCAGCGCCTGGTCAGGGACCAGACGGACCGAGCTCCCCGCTGCGGCCAACAGGCGGTCGGCGATCTCCTGGATCGACACGTCTCGACCGGAGCACACGTTGTAGACGGTGCCAGGTGCCCCGGACTCGATCAGCAGGCGGTAGGCCCGGACCACGTCCCTGACGTCGGTGAAGTCGCGCCGGGCCGACAGGTTCCCGACCGGGATCTCGGTAGCCCCCGACCGTTCAGCGTCCACGATCCGCTTCGACAGTGCCGACACCGCGAAGTTGGGCGCCTGCCCTGGTCCGATGTGGTTGAACGGGCGGACCATGATCACTCGCTGTCCGTGACCGAGCCATGCCTGGGTGCAGAGTGCCTCAGCCGCGAGCTTCGAGGCTGCGTATGGCGTCAGGGGTGCGGTCGGGGACTCCTCGGTCAAAGGCAGGAGGGACGGGTCTGTGACCGCCCCGTAGACCTCGGCCGAACTGGTGACCAGGATCGTCGGATCCGACCCGCACTCTCGGGCGGCCGCCAGCAGTGCACCGGTGCCCAGCACGTTGACCTCCAGCACCCGGAGCGGTTCGTCCCAGGACTGCCCGACGTGTGTCATGGCAGCCAGGTGGTAGATCGCATCAGGAGCCGCATCGGACACAGCAGCGAGGAGGGCGCCAGGGTCGGTGATCTCCACTTCCTGGTCGATCTGGACGACGTCGTCCCCGTTGCTACGAAGATGTTCGGCGAGCCACGTTCCCACGAAGCCGCGGCCACCGGTGATCAGAGAGCGCACGACGGGTCACCCTACCGGCTGGACGGGCACCGGGAGAGCGCCTGCAATTCGGTAGCCCTCATCCTTGGCGTCGGATCGCAGTCCGATAGGCCGCGACATGGATCTCCGCACTTCGCTTCCACGTGTGCCGTTCGACGATGTCGAAGCCGAGAGAGCGCCGCTCCGACGCCGAACGATCGTCGCCCAAGCCGTCGAGGACCCCGTCGAGGACCTCGGCCAACGCACCGACGTCCCCTGGTGGTACGAGCAGCGCGCTGGCACCGGCCACCTCTTCCATGGCGGTGCCCTTGGTGGTGACCAACGGAGAGCCGCATGCCAGGGCCTCGAGCGCCGGCAGCCCGAACCCTTCGTAGAGCGAGGGGTAGACGACGGCGGTCGCCGACCGGAGAAGTGCGGGAATGGCCTCATCGTCCACGTACCCGGTTCGAACGATCCGTCGCCCCAGTCCCGACGAAACGACGGCGGCCTCGACGGCATCGGCACCCCATCCACGACCACCGGCCAGAACCAAGAAGGCGTCGGGATGGCGTGAGGCGACCGCCGAAAACGCTGCAACCAGGGTCGGTACGTCCTTGCGCGGCTCGAGCGTCCCGACAAACACCAGCAGGGGTCGGCCCCCGGCCAGTCGGAGGTCGATCTGGGCCAGGCGGGAGGCATCTGCCCCTGGTGTCGGCTCCTCGGGCCGGAACCTGGTCGCGTCGACTCCATGGGGTGCAACGACCACCTCTGCGTCGACCTGGCACCAACGTCGCAGGGCGTCTGCGGTCACCTGGCTCGGACAGACCACAACCGCTGCCTCCCGGGCGGCCCGAGTGATTGCCCTGCGGAAGAGCAAGACCTTGGACCGCTCGTGCCACTCGGGCGATTCGAAGAAGCTCAGATCGTGGATGGTGACGACCGAGGGGACAGGTGGTCGCCGGGGCATCGTGTAGTGAGGGCCGTGGAGGACCGCTGCGCCCGACGATGCTACGAGCGGCCCCAGGCGCAGTTGCTCCCAGACGAGACGGAGCGGGCGGGCGGCTGGTGCCGCGGCAAGGAGCTGCCCGGCAGGCACCAGGGGCACCCAGCGGTCCTGGTCGCCAACACGACTGCACAGCACGAGGTCGACATCAGGCCGCTGCGAAAGCTGTCCTGCCAGCTGCAAGATGTAGTGGCCGGCCCCCACCGGTCGATCAGGCACGGCACTCACATCGAGGGCCACACGGAGGGTCTCGCCATCTCCCTGGCTTTGGGCAGTATGTCTTTGGGCGGCCGGGGCGGCCGGGGCGGCCTGGGCGGCCGGGGCGGCCGGGGTGGCCTGGGTGGCCTGGGTGCCTTCGACTGCGTCAGCCGACATGGCGGTCCCTCCGTTGCGTCACTGCCTGCTCCCATACATCACGATGGCGTCGGGCGATGGATGACCAGGTCAGCTCGTGCGACCGGGCGGCGCCACGCTGAATGAGCGCTTCCCTCGTTGAGTCGTCCGTCGCCACTCGCAGCAGACCGTCGGCGATCGACCCCGTATCGTGCGGGTCGACCTCGAACGCTGCACCACCGGTACTCGGAAGCGGGCTGGCCACGACGGGCGTACCGACCGACATCGCCTCTACCGGGGGCAGCCCGAACCCCTCGATGAGGGGCACGTAGGCAAGCAGCCGAGCTGACGCGTAGAGCCCAGACAGTTCGGTCGAGGACACTGTTCCCGCCAGGATGACGCCGGTTGTCGGCGCGACCTGCTCACCCCACCCCGATGGACCGACCATGACCAGGGGCCACGGTTCAGGCAGCGAGTCCCGGATCATGCCGTACGCCTCCACCAAGCGCTGGAGGTTCTTGCGGGGCTCCAAGGTTCCGACGCACAAGAGGAACGGACCGTGGACCCCGAGAGCGGCCAGATGTGCGGCCGCGGCATCGACGTCGGGTGTCGGCAGGTGGTCCGATCCCATCGGGATCACCGTGATCGCGTCCGGCGATGCACCTGCACCCACCAGGTCGTCCGCCACGACATCGGCGGGCACGATGAACCGGTCGGCGCGCAGCAGGGCCCGAGCCAGCGCCGCTTCATGCCAGCGCCGCCCACGTGCCGGGTAGGCCTCGGGGATCCGCCGCCATAAGAGATCGTGGACCGTCACCACCAGAGGTGCTGTTCCTGGTTCCAAGGTGGCAAGTGAGACTGCGTGGACCAGGTCGATGTCGGACGGGGCCCGAACGAGCCCGTGATCCCACGCCCGGGTCAGGATCGGACCGGGCAAGGGAGAGGTGTGCAGCGCGTGGCCGAGGGTGCTCAGCGGATCGGTCCCGCGGCGGGGCCCTCTGCTCGCCGTCAGCATGAGGTCCGGGGCATGTGCAGGATCGGCCGCAGCTAGCTCGTCCAACCCCTGCAGGAGCCCGAGCACGTAGGTGCCGATACCGCCCGCCGCCGATCGGCGGAGCTGTTCGGCCAGAAGGAGGACACGGAGCCGGCTCACGCTGCCGCTCCCCTGCCACGAGGTCGGTCCGCGGCAGCATCTCGATAGAGGCCGACCAGTCCGTCAGCACACCGCTCCCACGTGAAGGACGCACTCCGGACGCGGCCCCGGGCGATCAGCGCCTCGACATCATCGCCCGCAGAAAGGGCTCGAACGAGCTGTTCCGCGAGGGCGTCTTCGTCCCCCGGAGCCACGAGCCACGCGCCGTCTCCCACGACCTCGGGAACCGCCCCGCCGCCGGTGGCCACCACCGGTACTCCCGCGGCCATGGCCTGCAGCGGAGGGAAGCCGAACCCTTCATACCGAGACGGATAGGCGAGCACTGCAGCCCCACGGAGCACCGTCGCCAGCGCGGCGTCATCGATGTACCCGGGTCGGATGATCCGGTCGCGCACCGATGATGCGGCAACGGCTTCTGCAAAGCGACCTGCGCCCCAGCCATCGCCACCCACGATCACGAGAGCAACATCGGGATGGGCGGCCACAACTGCCGCAAACGAGCGGACCAGCAGGGGGTAGTCCTTGCGTGGTTCGATCGTCCCGACGGCAAGGACGTACCGGCTGCAGCCGTCCGGCAAGGTGACCGGCGACGGTCCGCTGCCATCCGAACGTGGGCCCACTTCCGCGTCATGGACAGCGGCGAGTCGGGGCACCCCGTGATGCACGGCCCGGACGCGTTCTGGGTCGATCTCGAACTCTTCGACCACTTCAGCGGCGACGAAGGCAGACGGCGTGTGCACCCATGCCCCCTGCGACACGGCCCGCCTGATGAGGGCGGGGTAGGCCAATGTCGGCTCGTCGCACAGCTCAGGAAAGCGGGTGACCGTGAGATCGTGGACCGTGACCACCCGTGCGGCTCGCTTCGTCGGCGGAACGACGAAGTTCGACCCGTGGACCACGTCGACGTCGCCGACGAACCATTCGAGCGGAGGAACTGCCAGACGGGACCACGCGGCGTGGAGCGGGCGGGCCGGCATCGGCCGCTGCGCAGTGGCCACTCCTGGGGGGACCAGCTCCGAGATCCCCTTGCGGCGGCGCCAGCTCACGGCATAGGCGGACACGTCGACATCGTCGCGATGTGCAAGTCCCTCAAGGGCTCCCGCACAGAACACCCCCACACCTGTGGGCCGACCTATCAGGGGGGTCGCATCGAATCCGACGGACAGCCGGTCAGGATCGGCGGTCGCTGGTCGCTCCGGCGGCACGACGTGAGCCTTGCACATCCTGCGGTGCCGCCCGTGACGTGGGCTGATCGGGGTCATGGCGGCCAACGGTCCGGGTAGCCTGCCCCGATGGTCACCCTGCCCATTCGACTTCGGATCACTGCATGATCACCGCCCTGGCTGGTGGCGTAGGAGCGGCACGTCTCCTGCGCGGGATGGTCGATGTGGTGGCCCCCAATGACATCACCGCCATCATCAACGTCGGCGACGACACCGACCTCCACGGCCTGCACATCTCCCCGGACCTGGACACGGTGATGTACACCCTCGCCGGTGCCATCAACCCCGAGACAGGATGGGGTCTGGCCGGGGAGACCTGGGGGGTCATGGAAGCGCTCCGCACGCTCGGTGGAGTGACGTGGTTCAATCTGGGCGACAAAGACCTGGCCACCCACTGCTACCGCACTCAGCGCCTGTCCGAGGGAGCCGGCCTCGGCGTGGTGACCGGCGAGTTGGCTGCCAGCTTCGGTGTCGGCGTCCATCTGGTTCCGGTGACCGATGATCCCCTCCGGACCCGCCTCCTCCTCGAGGGAGGGGACGAGGTCGGGTTCCAGGAGTACTTCGTCAAGCTCCGCCACGACGTGGCTGTGCGTCAGGTCCGCTTCGCTGGATCCGAAGCTGCCCGCCCGGGTCCCGGCGTGCTCGAGGCCATCGACACCGCCGACGTGGTGGTGGTGTGCCCGTCGAACCCGGTGGTTTCGATCGATCCGTTGCTGGCCGTGCCCGGAATCCGTGATGCTCTCGCCCGCCGTCGCGACCATACGGTTGCGGTCTCGCCCATCGTTGCCGGCGCAGCCCTCAAGGGCCCAGCCGACCGGCTCCTCGTCGAGATGGGATTCGAGTCCTCCGTCGTCGGCGTCGCCCGGTGGTACGCATCATGGGTGTCCACGCTCATCGTCGACGAGTCCGATGCCGACCTCGCTTCGGCGGTGGAGGCGGAAGGGGTGCGCTGTATCGTCGCCCCGACAATCATGTCCGACCCCGATCGTTCCGCTGCTCTCGCCCGGGTCGTGCTCGGCGCTGTCGGGTGAAGAGTGACGGAATGGAGCAGATGACGGATACGCCTTCTACGCCCGACGGTACGCCCGACGGCACGCCCGACGGCACGCCCGACGGCAGCAACGGCGGAGGGTTCGCAGGGGCTGCCCCCAGTCCAGAAGGATTGCCGCCTGGGGCGCTCGCCGTGATCCCGGTCGCGGGCATCGGAGAGATCCGCCCCGGCGACGACCTCGCCGCCGCCCTGGCGGATGCCCTGCACACGACGACGGCGTCCGGCACGCGGCGACCGTGGATCATCGACGGCGACGTGCTGGTCGTGACTCAGAAGGTCGTGTCCAAGGCCGAAGGGCAGATCGTGCCCATCGACCCAGGGGACCCCGAGGCCAAACGTCGGCTGGTCGAGTCGGAATCCACCCGGGTCTTGCGCCGCCGAGGAGACCTGTTGATCACCGAGACCAGACACGGGTTCGTCTGCGCAAACGCAGGTGTTGACCTCTCCAACGTCGAAGCGGGCACCGCGGCCCTGCTCCCCGTGGACCCGGACAAGTCGGCGCGTCGGATCCGCGAATCCCTCGGCCACCAACTCGGCGTCGACATCGCCGTCGTGATCTCCGACACCTTCGGCAGAACGTGGCGCAACGGCGTCACCGACGTCGCCATCGGTATCGCAGGGATCGCCGGAGTCGTCGACCTTCGAGGCACCCCGGATGCCACCGGTCGGGTCCTCGAAGCCACGGAGGTGTGCGTCGCTGACGAAGTGGCAGGGGCAGCCGAACTCGTCATGGGGAAGGACAGGGCAGTGCCGGCCGCCGTCGTACGTGGCGTGGACCCCTCCTGGCTCCGCCGAGGGTCGGTGTCCGCGGAGATCGTCCGAGACCCGAAAGGCGATCTGTTCCGCTAGTTATGCCGTCCGCCGCCGTTGGCAGCGTCCCCTGTCTTCGGAAGATTCCGAGAAACGCCATCGTTTCGGTGGGCCGTCAACGGGAGTGCTCGGGAGCCGGCTGATTTGGCCGGATCAGCCGATCCGTGGGTCTGTGGATCCCGCCCCGTGAAGGTCAGCCGACGTCGAAGAGGTCGACTACGAACACGAGGGTCTCATTCGGTCCGATGACTCCGCCGGCCCCTCTGCTCCCGTATCCGAGCTCGGGCGGGATGGTGATCTGGCGCCGTCCGCCGACCTTCATCCCGGCAACGCCTTGGTCCCATCCCTGGATCACGTGTCCGGCCCCGAGGGGAAAGCTGAACAGTTCAGAACGGTTCCACGACGAGTCGAACTCGCCGCCGGTCGACCACGAGACGCCTACGTAGTGGACGGTGACCGGCTTGCCGGCGACAGCTTCTGCTCCGGTCCCCACTTCGAGGTCCTCGATGACCAGATCGCCAGGAGGAGGTCCATCGGGGATCGTCACGGACGGTTTTGCGTCAGAAGCCATGTGATCACTCTAGAGCGTCCGAACGCACGGGCGAACCAAGGGATTCGGTAAATTTCCCCAACCGAGCCTGCCCCGCCGCCCTACCGACCCCGCTGAGACCGCCCGGCGCTCTGGTTCGTCGCCCGAGATCCGGCTGCGCCACCGCGACGGACGCTGCTGGTCGAGCCTGCCGCATTGCCTCGGGTGGTCGGCCCGCCGCCCGAAGAACTGCGGGTGGAAGGGGCCCCTGGCTTCCCAGGCTTCGTCGTGCGGCCGGGCTTGCCCGGTTTGGTGAAGCTCGACGGCTTTCCGGGCTTGCTCGGCCTGGCCGAGCCCGATCCATTACTAGGTCCGCCCTCACGGGGTCCGCCATCGTTACGGGGTCCGCCCTCACGAGGACCGCCATCGTTACGGGGTCCGCTTCCCCGAGGTCCGGGCTTGCGGGCCTTGAACGGACGCGAGGCCCGCACACCACCTCGGCTGGCATTGCGCGAGGGCTCACGGTCACGGTCAGGCTCGCGCTCCTTGACGACACGGCGGGGCGGCGGCGGTCCGAGAACCTTTTCGATCGCGGTCAGGTCAGCCTCGGTCGTCCCGATCGGCATGCCGAGGTCACGCTGGAGCTTCTTGATCGCGCCCGTCTTGTCTGGTGTGACAAAACTGACCACGACGCCGGTGGCGCCGGCGCGTGCGGTGCGTCCTGACCGGTGGACGTAGTCCTTCGGGTCAGCGGAAGGATCGAAGTGAACCACGGCGTTCACACCGTCGACGTGGATGCCTCGCGCCGCCACGTCGGTGGCCACCAGGGCATCCACTGCGCCGCGCACGAACGAGTCGAGCGCCTTCTCGCGCTGCTTCTGGCTGCGATCGCCGTGGATTGCCGCGGACCGGATACCCCGCTGCTCGAGCTGCTTGGCGATCCGGTCGGCACCGTGCTTGGTGCGAGAGAAGACGATCGTCGGACCGCTGGCCGTGATGACTTCGGCGGTCCGGTCGACACGGTCACCCGAGGAGACCCTCCAGAACATGTGGACAGCTGCGCTGGCGTCGTCTTCGTCGAACTCGAGCTCATGACGGGCGGGGTCCTTCTGGTAGCGACGGACGAGGACGTCGATGTCACCGTCGAGCGTCGCCGAGAACAGCAGGGTCTGGCGCCCATCAGGGGTGAGATCCAGGATCCTGCGAACATCCGGCAGGAATCCCATGTCAGCCATCCGGTCGGCCTCGTCGATGACGACGATCTCGATGGCGTCCAGGCGGATGCTGCCGCGCTCCAAGAGGTCACCCAGCCGGCCCGGGCAGGCCACGGCGACGTCGACTCCACGCGAGAGCGCCTTCAGCTGGGGGCCGTAGCCCACGCCGCCGTAGAAGCAGTCGACCTTGAGGCCGCGAGGATCACCAAGGACCTGGAGCTCGGAGGCAACCTGGGCGGCGAGCTCGCGGGTCGGGGTCAGGACGAGCACCCGGGGATACTTGGGGCGAGAGCCCTTTCCGTTCAGACGGGCAACAGCACCGATACCGAATGCCAGCGTCTTGCCGGAACCAGTCGGGGCCTTGCCGCAGACATCACGGCCAGCGAGGGCATCAGGAAGCGTCATGGACTGGATCTCGAACGGGGAGGTGATCCCCTTCGCGTCCAGTGCGGAGACGATGTCGGAGGGCACGCCGAGTACGGCGAAAGAAGGAGCAGACGAGGACATAGAGACACTTTCGGGCTACGGGGGAAGCACCGGAGTGTGCCTCAGGAACCGCCAGGCGCAGTACAACGGCGCGGCAGGACTCCCCCATGCTAGCCGATTTGAGTGCACCTCCGAGCGCCCCGATCTCGAGACAGACGAATCACCAGCATTTGACTGCCCTCAGATCGCTCTGTAACACCCCCCTGCAACGATCTCCCCATGGCGCTCGCCACCCTGTCCGACGCACTTCCCAACCCGTTCTCGCCTCCTGTCGTGCCGTCCGTCCCACACGTCCAAGGCGGCCTGGCGGCCCGGGCTTCCTCGCTGATCGTGGACATGCGGTCGCTTGTGGCCGTCCTCGATCCCGAGGACCTGTCGGGCCGTGATGCTGCTGCGCTCTATGGCGACTTTGCCCACATGGAGCGCCTGGTGAGTGCAGCCAAGACTCTCCTCGCCCCTCGGATCGCCGACACGGGTCACTGGAAGACACAAGGCCACAGCTCGCCGGCCAGCCTGCTCGCCACCTTGGAAGGCGGCACCGCCGGCCAGGCCAAACAAACCCTCGAGACCGGGCAGCGGCTGAGCTCGCTGCCCTCCACCGAAGAAGCCCTGCGGCAAGGCACGCTGTCGGGCCCGAAAGCAGCAGAGATCACTCGTGCTGCAGCGCTCGAACCCTCGGCCGAGTCGGATCTGTTGGCCGGATCAGCCGATCAGCCGCTCCATGTGATCAAAGAACGCTGTGCCGAGGTCCGGGCCACCTCGGCACGAAACGACCCGCTGGCTACCTTGGCCAAGATCCACACAGAGCGCAGCTTCAGCTCCTGGATCGATGTCGAAGGGGCGTTCTGCTTCAAAGGACGAGACACGGCCGAACGAGGGGCCCGCCTGCTGGCCCACCTCAACTCGACGGCCAACCGCCTGCGCAGCGACAGGTGGGCGGCAGCCCGATCGGAAGCCGCAGCTGTCGACCTCGCTGCGGGCGGCACGGGTGCGAAGAAGAACAAAGGACCCAAGTGGTCCAAGACGGGCGTTGGATCGACGGACCCGTCAGACCCGCCGGCCGAGTCCGAGGCTGCTCTCCGAGCCGATGCCTTCTACCTGCTGATGACCAGGCG
>CAININ010000246.1 GCA_903849265.1 uncultured Acidimicrobiaceae bacterium | reverse complement strand
TGGAGCCCGCTCATATGGAGTTGGCCGAGCCGTCGATCACTACCGCGTTCGACCGGTGCGTCGCTTCCGGGGCTGTCACTGTCGTGATCGCCCCGTACTTCCTCGGCCCAGGGAACCACTGGGATCGAGACATCCCCGCCCTAGCTGCTGCCGCTGCTGCCCGTCATCCGGGAGTTCGGTGGTTGGTCGCCCCGCCGCTCGGCCCGGACCCTCAGCTCATGGACATCGTGGATCGGCGGGTCGCCGCTTGCCTGGCCCATGTAGCGGGCACGGCGGGGACATGCACGAGCTGTGCGGGGACAGATCGGTGCCAGCTCCGGTGACGGTGAACCCGACGCCGACCCGCATCGACGAGCGACGATGACCGACGTCGACGTCGACGTCGTGGTGATCGGAGCCGGCATGGCCGGCCTCGTCTGCGCACACGACCTGGCGCAGGCGGGGGTCACCTGCACGGTGGTCGAGGCTTCCGACGGAGTCGGGGGGCGGGTCCGCACCGACGTCGTCGATGGTTTCCGGCTCGACCGAGGATTTCAGATTCTGCTGACCGCCTATCCGGAGGTGCAGCGACGCCTGGACCTCGAAGCGCTCGACCTCCGTCCGTTCGCCCCGGGTGCGGTGGTGCGCACTGAAGGCGGGATGCACGTCGTCGGTGACCCGTTGCGACAGCCGTCCCGGGCGATCACCTCCCTCATGGCCCCGATCGGCTCGTTGGGAGACAAGGCCCGGTTGGTCAGACTGGTGCTGTCCGTCCGGACGCGATCTGCCCCGGACCTGCTGCGTCGCCCGGATGTGACCACGCTCGAACGGCTGCAGTCGCTCGGGTTCTCGGACCGGATGGTCGAACTGTTCTGGAGGCCGCTATTCGCCGGCATCCAGCTCGATCCGGACCTCGAGGTGTCGAGCCGGCGGTTCGAGGTGATCCTGAAGATGCTGGCCGTCGGCCCCACGGCGGTGCCTGCTCTCGGGATGGGAGCGATTCCGGCGCAGCTGGCCGAATGGCTGCCCGAGGGATCGGTCCGGCTCGGGTGTCGGGTCGAACGGATCGATGCAGGCACGGTGTACCTGGCCGGAGGGGAGACCCTTGCAGCGCGGGCGGTCGTGGTGGCGACCGAGGGCCCCGAGGCCCACCGGCTCCTCGGTGGGGCAGTAGACGATCCGGGCTCGCGCGCCGCGGCCTGTCTCTGGTTCTCGTTGTCGGCACCCCCGCTGGCGGGCACGACCCTGGCCCTCGATGGCACTGGGCGCGGCCCGGTCCGCAACCTGGCCGTCATGAGCGAGGTGGCCCCGACTTACGCACCGCCCGGGCGGAGCCTGGTGGCAGCAGCGGTGCCCGGCCCTGATGCGCTCGACCCCGGACTTGGCGCCAAGGTGACCGAACAGCTCGCCGGGTGGTTCGACTCGAGCACCGCCGAGTGGGAGCACCTGCGCACCGATGTGATCCCGCACGGCCAGCCCCGCCAGTCTCCTCAGTTCGCCCCACGTCAGCGGGTCTCCCTCGGCGACGGTCACTTCGTGTGCGGCGATCACCGCGACACGGCGTCCCTACAAGGGGCGATGTTCAGCGGCGAGCGAACGGCCCGCGCCGTGCTGGCCCACCTGGCCGGAGTCCCTGATCGGCCTGCGTAGGTTGGTAGGGTTCCGAACGTTGATCCGAACTCGGAGGACTTCCTTTTGGGATGGCCGGATCACGAGGGGGAGTTCGTGATGGGTCACCGTGCACTGAGGTCGATGGTCGTCGCATTTGTCGTGGCGGCAGGGTCGATCGCCCTAGCAAGTTGTTCGAGTTCGAGTTCGAGTTCGAGCACGACCACCACCGTGGCTCCTTCTCCCTCGTCTACCTCCTCGTCTCCGTCGACCACGTCCCCTTCGACCACCTCGACGACCTCGACCCCGGCAACACTTCCACCCCAGTCGGCCACCCAGGGCGTCTTTTGGACTCCGTCCAACAACATCAGCTGCGAGATGGACTCAGGCGGGGCGACCGGCCAGTCCGCCTACTGCTTCTCGAAGGCGCCGCCACAGCACGCCCAGATGGATGCCGCCGGAATGGTCCAGAAATGTCAGGGCGAGAACTGCCTGTCCAATCCGCCGGTGGGCACGCCGACCATGCCCTACGGAACCAAGATGGTCCTCGGCCCCTTCACCTGTCTGTCGGCCACCACGGGGGTGACCTGCACCGTTACCTCGGGCAAGGGGTTCGTGATCTCCGGCTCTGGAATTGCCGACGTCGGCTGATCGCCGGTCAGTTGCTGCAGCGGTCGCCGAGCCACGGCTGCTGGCCGTCGAGGGCGAAGAGGGCGACAGCGACGGTGTCCTGCTCGGCTCGGGTCGCCTGGTTCGGCGGCACGCCCACGAGGAGGCCGAGCCCGGCCGCCTGGGCCGCCGAGTTCCACGTGGGTTGGCTGAACTGGAACGCACCCATATAGAGGCCGTTGGGGGAGACGATGCCGTAGTTGCCACCCGACTCGGCCTGGACGACGCACGACAGGAATCCGTTGAGCGCCGGGTCGGACAGCGCCGGGTAGGGAACCCCTGAGCGTGCGGGATTCGGAGCCGGCCCCGCAACCGCAGCGGTGCCGCTCGACGCCGTGGGCCCCGAAGCGGCAGCCGGGATGGTGGCCGTCGTCGACGCGGCCGGAGGGGCCACCTTGTGTGCTCTGGCTACAGCGGCAGCTGCTGCCTTTGCCTGCACCGCCTGCTGGGCGGCAACCGCGGAGGCCAGCTGGCCGGTCACCTGGGACTGCTTGGATCGCAGCTGAGACGCGGCGGCTGAGGCCTGGCCAAGTGCGGCCGTTCGCTGGGCTTCGTCCGCCCGGTCCTGGCTCTGGCGGGCCTGGAGGGCGGACTGCCGGGCCACGAGGACGTGCTGGGCAGTGTGCAGCTGGGCAAGATCGGTGGTGATGGTGCTGACGGCCAGGCTCGCGTACTCGCTGGCCGTCTGTGCAGCGGCAGTGTTGCCCTGGAACAGCGCAGCGCTGCCTCCCGTTGAGTCTGCCCCTGAGTTGACATAGGTCCGGATCGCCTGGGCCTGGACGATGTGGAGATGTCGGTCGATCGACTGCTGGTCGGTGGCGATCTGCTGGGACAGCTGAGCGATGGCCTGTTGGTCGGCGGCCACACGACCAGCAGCGACGGAGCTCTGCTGCTGGGCGGCATCGACCTGGAGCTGCTCGAGCACCAGGTCGTGAGAGACGGCGGCGGCCTGGGACTGCAGGTCGGTGAGCTGGTCGGCGCCGGCAGGGCCCAGCGCCGCCCCGATGGGGAGGGTGGCAAGGACGACGAGCACGGGGAGGAAGAGGGCCCGGATCATTCGACGGGCACGTCCCGCTGCGTCTGGCCCCGTCAGAGGGGTCGAACCGGAGCGCAACACAAGACTGACCAATTTACGGGCTGACCTGGACTGAAACAAGCCGGGCTCGAGTCCCAGGTCAGAAGGGTGCCGCCAGGTGAGACCGCAGACGGTCGGGAAAGGGGACCTTCGGCCCTTTTTGCCGCGGCAGGTCGGTCGTAGGTTCACATCGGGAAGGACGCAAAGGAGGACCATGGAGAGCGATCACGAGCAGTTCATGAGGGATCCGGACGCGTTGGCCTGGAACATGGAGCACGATCCCGGGCTCCGTTCGACGATCGTGGCCGTCACCTGGCTCGACGGTCGTCCGGACTTCGCCGTCCTCGCCGCCCGACTCGAGCGGGCCACCCGCCTCGCCCCACGATTCCGACAGCGGCCTGTCGTTTCGCCGGCCAGTTTGTCCACCCCGCAGTGGGTGGACTGCGACTTCGACCTCTCGCTGCACCTGCACCGGTTCGAGGCGCCTGCTCCTTATACAGCGGAGACGGTGATCGAGTTCGCCCGGACCGAGGCCATGACTGTGTTCGACGTCTCGCGCCCGCTGTGGTCCCTCACCCTCATCGAGGGCCTGGAGGGTGGCCGATCCGCAGTGGTCATGAAGGTCCACCACTCGCTGACCGACGGGATCGGCGGCATGCAGATCGCCATGCTGGTCTTCGAGGCGACATCCGAGACGGGCTCGCTCGAGGACGTGCCGGTGCCGGCGACCGAGCCGGTGCCGTCCGGCGTGGGGTTGCTCCGAGGTGCGCTCGGGCACACGGTGGGTCGGGCCGTCGGAACGGCACGGGCCGGCCTCGTGCACATCGTGCCGGTGGCCCGGACTACGTTCCGCCACCCGGTACGCACCGCCCTCGACGTAGTGGCGACGACGACATCGCTCGGGCGGTTCGTCCGGCCGATGTCGGACACGCTCTCTCCGATCATGACCAAGCGGAGCCTCGACCGGCACCTGGACCTCTTCGAGGTCGACCTCGGCGATCTGAAGCGTGCCGGTGCGACGGTCGGGTGCACCATCAACGACGCCTTCGTCGCATCGGTCACCGGCGGCCTGCGGCGCTACCACGAGCTGCACGGGACCCCGGTCGACGAACTGCGGGTGACCATGCCCATCTCTTTGCGCCATGAGGGGGACCCCACAGGAGGCAATCGCATCACCCTCGAGAGGTTCGCCCTCCCGGTCGGGGAGTCCGATCCGGGCGTCCGGGTCCGCATGACCGGATGGCAGTGCCGAGCCGCCCGTTACGAGGAGGCGCTCCCGCTGTCCGATGCCGTCGCCGGCATCCTCAACCTGCTGCCGTCCGGGGTCATCGGGTCGATGCTCAAGCACGTCGACTTCCTGGCCAGCAATGTGCCGGGCGTACCGGTGCCCATCTACCTGGCCGGGGTGCCGGTCAGCGGGTACTACGCGTTCGGACCGACCACCGGGGCCGCGCTCAACGTGACACTCGTCTCCTACCGGCAGACGTGCTGCATCGGATGCAACATCGATACGGCTGCGGTCCCTGACCCCGAGAAGCTGATGAGTTGCTTGCGCGACGGCTTCGACGAGGTGCTGCGTCTCGGTGGTGCCCACCAGACCGTGTCCTCGATGCTGGATGACCGCTCGGCCTGAGCGGAGTTCAGTTGCCCTGGTGTCGGCTTGGTTCGAACGGACGGCCGGGTTAGGAAGCGGCGCCCGTCGCCCCAGCGGTCTCCGCAGGTTGGGTGATGGCCCATCGAAACGCTGTGCCGAGGAGCCGGGCCGAGGGGCGCACCGCGAGCCGGTCGCCAGCAGGGACAGCCAGAAGGTGCAGTTGTCGGCGCGCCCAGGTGGGAAGGATGCCCTGGGCCGCACTCATCAGCAGCCCGTAGGTGGCGAGTTCATGGGGCCATCGACCGACACCGCGCAGCACGAAGTTGCGCGCGGTACGCGCCTCAGGTGTCAACCGGAGTCTGGGACGGACCTCGGCGAAGTACTCCGCCAGTGCGGACGAGGATCGAGGGACGTCGACGGCCCCGAGGTCGAGTGCCACCTTCGCCATCTGGTCGAGGTAGTCGTCCTCGTCCGACACCGTGGGCCGGACTGGGGCGTAGACACGTGCTGCGGCCAGGAAGCTCGACACCTCGGCTGCGTGCACCCATGTCAGGAGGTCCGGGTCCGATGCCGAGTAGCGCCGGCCATCAGAGGCGGTTCCGTTCACCCGGGTGTGGACACGGCGGACCCGGTCGATCACGGCAGCGGCTTCAGACCGGGTTCCGAACGTCGTGGTTCCGAGGAACGTCGCAGTCCGCTCGAGGCGCCCGAGCGGGTCGTGCCGGTAGTTGGAATGCTGGGCCACTCCGGCCATGGCCAGGGGGTGGAGCATCTGGAAGAGGAGTGCCGAGAGCCCGCCGATGAGCATGGAGGGCAGGTCGCCGTGGATCCGTCGGACGACGGAGTCGGGGGCGATGTAGGCGACCGCCGGGTCGAGGCAGGGCGGCGGCGGGTTCTCCGTCATGCCCAAGGATCGGCGCACCTGGACGAGCGCCTGGCCGCGGACGGCCTCGACCCCGAAGTGGGTCACCGCCTGGCCGACGGCGCGTGCCTCAGCGATCTGCGACCTGGCGTCCATAGGGTCGACCCTACCGGCCGGCCCGGCGCATCGGTCGGCGCGGGTGTTCCGATGTGCGGTGCGCGTCGGCTCAGCGCGTGTGCGGCGGGTCGACACGGGTGACACGCGACGCCCCGGTGATGGGGTCGGTGTCGAGTTCGCCAGCAAGAGATGCGAGACGCCGAGGTGCGGACGGCTCCATGAGGTCTGGACACCGGGGACCGTGTGCGGCGCGGGCCCCGTCGTCGGCAATTGTGCCGAGGGCGATCACCTCGTCGAGCAGGCGACGTGCGTCGCCATCGAGCAGCGCAAGGTCATCGGAGACCAGTACCATCCCGCCTGACATCCCCACGGCCCGGGCCCAGGTGGCCGCGGCCTCGGCGGACAAGCCGGTATCCGAGGTACGGAGCATCACGCAGTCAGGATCGTTGAGCCAGAGTCTCCGGTGCATGAAGGACCGGGTCAGCGTGTTGGTGAACGCGTGGCTGGTGGCCGGCTGGGTGCCGAGATAGCCCGGGACCACCTCGTCTGGCGGGTCGAGCACCCAGACCGGGGCCACGTCCGGACCGATCCGGTTGGCGTCGACCAGACCGACCACGTTCGACAGAGGGACACCGCAGCCGAGGAGGAAGGCCTCATCGCCGGCACCGCGCCGGATGGCGTCGAACCCGGCGCGTACCCGCTGGGCCGGGGTGTACGAAGGATCGGTGTATCCGCCATCGACGCTGGGCGAGAACGTGAAGTCCAGCTTCAGATAGG
>CAININ010000245.1 GCA_903849265.1 uncultured Acidimicrobiaceae bacterium | reverse complement strand
CTGGCTGGCGTCCCCTGGGTCACCAGTGCCAGCCGGAAGAACGCTGGACTCTCATCGACGACAGCCAGCATCTCCTCGACGAGTCGGCCGAGACGACGGCTGGGCTCGGCCTCCTCCTCCCACGTCGAAGCGATGGCCTCGAGGAGCTGGGAGTACATCCCCTGGAGGCACGCACGGAGCAACTCACTGCGGTTGGCGAAGTAGACGTAGACGGTGGAGCGGGCCACCCCGGCCTCTGAGGCGATCTCGTCCATGGACACGTCGATGGTGCCCCGTTCGCCGAAGAGGCGACGTGCGACATCGATGACCTGATCGCGACGGAAGTCGCGGATGACCTCCTTGAGATCCTCGGAGGTCCGGCGCCCGGTCATCTACTCGGCGTTGACGGTGGGCCCGGCGGGGAACGAGATCGGGATGTGCTTGACCCCGCTGATGAAGGCCGACTGGAGGCGCTGGACGTCGCCGGTGAGCTCCATGTCCGGCATGCGGTCGAGCAGGTGCTCGAACATCACTCGGATCTCCATGCGGGCCAGGTTTGCCCCCAGGCAGAAGTGGGGTCCACCGCCACCGAAGGCCATGTGTGGATTGGGGTTGCGGGTGATATCGAACTTCTGGGGATTGGCAAAGACCTTCTCGTCCCGGTTGGCCGAGATATGGAAGAACACGACCTTCGAGTCCGCCTCGATCTTCAGTCCGCCGAGCTCGAACTCCGACGTCGACTGACGTCGGAAGTTCATGACGGGCGTGACATAGCGCAGCATCTCCTCGACGGCGTCGGGCAGGAGCGAACGATCGTTGCGCAGCAGCTCCCACTGGTCGGGGTTTTCGAAGAAGGCCGCCATGGCTCCCGAAATGAGGTTCCGGGTCGTTTCGTTGCCGGCCACGGTGAGCAGGAGGAAGAACAGCTCGAGCTCGAAGCTCGACAGCTGCTCGCCTTCGATGTCGACCTGGGTGAGCACGCTCATCAGGTCGTCGTGGGGGTCGAGGCGCTTCTTGCTGAACAGCTCCGATGCGTAGGCGTAGAGCTCCATCGAGGCCATCTGGGCCGCCTCGCCGGCAGTTTGGTACTCAGGGTCGTCACTGCCGATCATCCGGTTCGACCAGTCGAACATCCGGTGCCGGTCCTCATTGGGGACGCCCAGCAGCTCGGCGATGACCACCAGAGGAAGCTCGGCGGCGATGTCGGTCACGAAGTCAGCCGAACCCTTTTCGATCACCTGGTCGATGATGGAGTCGGTGGCGACGTGGATCCGCTCGTGCAGCTGGTTGACCATGCGGGGGGTGAACCCCTTGTTGACCAAGCGCCGGTAGCGGGTGTGCAGCGGCGGGTCCATGTTGAGCATGACGAGCTGCTGTTGGGCCAGGTCGTCCTCGGACATCTCCCACAGGTAGGTCGCTTTGCGAGCCGAGGAGAAGTGCTCGTAGTCCCGGTTGACCTGGGTGGCCTCGGCCAAGGTGGTCACCGCCCAGAATCCGGGGCCGTTCTCTTCTTCCTGCCACCACACGGGGGCGTTCTTGCGGAGGAAGGCGAACCACTCGTGGGGCACGCGCTCAGCAAACACCGTCGAGTCGAGCAGGTTGATGTCGCTGAAGTCGACACCGCTGATGTCCAGTTCCGTCTGACCTGCGTCGCTCATGTCGGACGCCCCTTCCCGTAGATCGGACACTGTGTCCGAATCAGAAGATCGTACGTCCGGACCTGTGGGGTGTCAACGCAGCCAGTTGGTCGGTGACCCCACAGTCGGTTGGGTCGGCCGGCTAGACCGACCAGTCCACCTCGCCGTCGATGATGATCCTCGGCTCCTCGGTCAGCACTACCTCGAGGCAGTCGGTGTCGAGGAACTTGGCGATGTCATCCATCATGGCGGGAAAGTCGTCCTCCCCCATGTGTGCGAAATAGGCGTCCATCGACTCGAACCACTGGACGGTCACCCCGTCGTAGCCGGATCGGTCGTCATCACCCCTGTAGTCGGAAAGCGGGCGCGGGTTCTGCTCGTAGCGGATGACGTACTTGGCCGCGCTCGAGTTGGCGATCAGCGGACCGTGGTGGTCCCGCCAGTAGGCGTGGAACTCGGCGGGGGTCAACCCCTCCTTGCGCTTCAGCAGACAGGTGAGCTTGATCATGGTCGGTGCTTCCCCCTCAGGTGCCAGGTCGATGGCGTAGCCGGTATCTGGCCACGCCGACCCTCACGGGAGAGGCTGCACCGTCAGCGGCCTCGCTGGCAAACCCGAACCGGAACGTGGGCGAGACAAGGGCATCGGGGCAGCGAACCGACGGCCGACGGCTCGGATCGCCGTGTACCCGGGCCGTCGGATACCGTCGAGGGGTGAGCGCAGCGAGTCCCGACCCCGACCACGGGGCAACGAAATCTGATGGTCTGGTCGACGGAGGCAGCGGGCCCGTGCCAGCTGGCCTCCCTCCTCATCCCGGGGTGACCTCGGCTCGCGACATGCGCAGGCTGCGACACCGCTACCTCCACTCGGCCATTCACGCCGGCTGGGACTGGATGGTCCGCCATGGCGCCACCGGCCCGGGCGACCGCCTGGCCGATCGGTTTGGCGCCTTCGGCCGGGGAAGCTGCCTAGCGTTCCCCACGGGTGCGATCTTCGGCGAGGAGTGGATGCACATCGGCGAGGATTCGCTGGTGGGTCCGTATGTGAGCTTGTCTGCCGGAATGGTCCCCGGGCAGAAGATGGTGACCGATCCGGTGGTCCGCATCGGCGACCGCACCATGATCGGACGGGGCAGCCATATCGTCGGCCACTTCTCCATCGACATCGGCAGCGACGTCCAGACCGGTCCCTACGTCTACATCACCGACCAGAACCACGGCTACGAAAACCCCGATGAGGTCGTCCATGTCCAGTGGCCCCACGACATCCCGGTATCCATTGGGGACGGCAGCTGGCTAGGAACCGGGGTGGTGATCCTGCCCGGCACGGAGCTCGGGAAGAACGTGGTGGTCGCCGCCGGGGCGGTGGTGCGTGGGGTCTTTCCGGACCACTGTGTGATCGCCGGGGTGCCGGCCAAGATCGTGCGGCGTTACATTCCGGGATCGGGTTGGGTCACCGGCTCGGGTGCCGTGGAGGGGCCCGGCTCGGGGACCTGACCCTCAGGGATCCGACCGTTGACGACGCCGGCTCTGCGGTCACCGGCTCTGCGGTCGCTGTCTCGTCGTTCGTCCTCGGGTGCGATGTCGAGCGGAATCGTCGGAACCGGCATCGGCGGTGCCGGGTAGGCCACGGTACCGAGCGCGTAGCGCCGAACGACTTCGGAAGCCTCGGCCCGGCCGAGGGCGATCAGGTGCTCGGTGGTGGAGAAGTCGTCGAAGTCGCGGGTTGTACCTTCAGGCCCGATGCAGAGGATGACCTCGACTCCCTCGGGCAGGTGGGACATCTCCCGGACGAACCGGGCGTGGATGGCGATGAAGAGCGCGTTGATCATGACCTCCACCGGCCGCTTGGAGACGGGGGGGTGGAACACGGGGGGAGCGCACAGGAGGACCACGATCCGGGTGGCGCCGCCGCCGATCGCCCGCTGCAGCGGCACGTTGTCGACGACTCCGCCGTCGATGTACTTTTCGCCGTCGATCTCGACCGGGGGGAAGATGGCCGGCATCGCCGCCGAGGCCAAGACGGCCTCGACCGCGGGTCCATAGGTGAACCACCGTTCGCCACCGTCGGTAAGCGACGTGGCCACCACCTCGACAGGAACGACGGCGTCCTCTAGGCGGTCATGGGGGAATCCCTGCTCGACAATGGCACGGAGTCCCGAGTTGGAGAAGACCGAGTCGCGTTGCTGCAGGTAGAGCCACGGTCCGTGCAGCCGCCCCTGGCGGTAGATGTCCTCGCGCTTGAGGTCGGCCCAGATCCTCGTCATCCGCTCGACGCCCTCACGGGTGGGGTCGGCGGCGAATCCGACGCCGTTGATGGCACCCACGGACGAGCCGTAGATCCGATCGGGAACGAACCCGTGCTCTGCCAGCACCTGGAGCATCCCGATCTGGATCGCTCCCCGGGTGCTTCCGCCTGCGAGGACCAGAGCGGTCATCTCCTCCTCTTCCTCTTCCTCCTCCTCCTCGTCCTCCTCTTCGTCCGGCTCGTCTTCGTCCGATACGTCTTCATCACCTGACCCCTGCTGCACCAACCACTCGGCACGGGATCGCTTGGCCTGGCCGACGAGGAACCGGAGGGTGAGGACGATGAGGACGAGTGCGGCAACGACGAACAAGGTGAACAGCACGGTGAAGGTGGTGTTCGTGGCAGCGGGCATCACCGCAGAGGCTACCGGGGTCACCTCACGAGGGGGGCCTGTGACACCCTCGGTCCACACTGTGCGCATGATCACGACGCGAGCCCCAAGGGGGGCAGGGCAAGAACAGGTGCGGGTGTCCCCGACGCGGGCCGGGTTCGACGGCGCACGGGCTGAGTCGAGGACGTGGGAGCCACTCGCAGGTGACGCCCTGCTGGACAGGGTGCGACACACGGGCCGGGCTCGATCGGTGGTCGATCCGGCATTGGCCGACGCGCTCCGCTCCTATCTACAACGAGGGCTCCACGATCTCACTGGTGCGGTCACCACCGACTTGGCCGGACAGGTCCTGGTCGTGACCAAGGACGGCCTGGCCAACTCACTTGCCTGTCCGACACACCGCGAGTCGGCCCCCTATAGCGAGCGCCCGTTTACCCTGCCGATCGCCTGTGCTGTTCTGGTGGGCCTCGTGTTCCGACAGGTCGTCGCCGTGGGGTCCGG
>CAININ010000244.1 GCA_903849265.1 uncultured Acidimicrobiaceae bacterium | reverse complement strand
GGGGGACTTCGACGCCCTCGGCAACCTGCTCGGCGGCGCCGAGGTGGGCGCAGGGGGCAGCGCTGATTCGCTCACCGGCCATGATGCCGTAGTGGCGATGTTCACTTCGTCGACCCGTCGCTACGACGATGGCACCCCCCGCACCAAGCATGTGACGACCAATCTGATCGTTGAAGTGGACGAGGAGGCCGGTACCGCCACGTGCCGGTCGTACTTCACCGTCCTTCAGCAGGTGCCCGCATTGGCGCTGCAGCCCGTCATCGCAGGCCGCTACCATGACCGGTTCGTCCGCTACGACGACTCATGGCGGTTCGCCGAACGACGGTTCTATATCGACCTAGTGGGCGACCTCAGCCAGCACCTCTTGGCCCCGCTGCCCGACGAAGGTTGAGCCGCCCGCACGGCTCCTTCTCCACTCTTGACCGATCAGACCGGGCCCCCCTACGTTCAGTCGCAGCGATGACGGGTTTCGACCCCGCCACGGCCGACAAGGGGGAGTACTGATGGGACGACTGGACAACACGGTGGCCGTGGTTACGGGGGGTGCCTCGGGCATCGGGGCCGCCACCGCCGTGCGGCTGGCCGAAGAGGGCGCCACAGTCGCCACCATGGACATCACGGGCGGTGTGGACTACAACCTCGACGTCCGCGACGAGGCGGCGGTCAAGGATGCATTCGCCGATGTCGTCGCCCGCCACGGGCGGCTCGACTCGGTGGTCCATTGCGCCGGTGTGGCTGGCGGTGGACCGGTCCACCTCGTGGATGAGTCCGAATGGGATCGGGTGGTCGACATCAACCTGAAGGGAACCTTCCTGGTCGACAAGCACGCCGCGATCCACATGCTCGAAGCCGATCGGGGTTCCATCGTCAACATCGCTTCCATCGAGGGGATCGAGGGCACCGAGGGCGGCAGTGCCTACAACGCCTCGAAGGGCGGCGTCATCATGCTCACCAAGTGCATGGCAATTGACTACGCGCACCGTGGCATCAGAGTCAACGCCATCTGCCCCGGAGGCATCGACACCCCGCTGCTCATGGACATCATCGGCTCGCCAGGCGTGGAGATCTACCGGGACAAGATGCATGACCGACACCTCATGAACCGCTTCGGTCAACCGTCCGAGATCGCCGCTGCCGCCGCCTTCTTGGTGTCCGACGACGCCTCGTTCATGACCGGTCAGGCCATGGTGGTCGACGGTGGGTTCACCGCCGGGTTCCGAGCGGGACTTCTCCAGCAGATGGGGCTCGTATGACCACGGCCCTGTCGTCGATCGACGCAGCCCGCAGCCTTCGGGACCTGACCGCCGAAGAGGCGCCCGCCTGTGAGCGCAACCGGACACTGACCGCCCGCTCGGTCGAGGCACTGTGGGGCAGCGGACTGATGCAGCACTTCAACCCTTCCGAAGCCGGCGGGTCGGAGCCGACGTTCGCCGAGATGATCGAAACATGGATCGAACTGGCATGGCAGGACGGCTCGCTGGGCTGGATCGGCATTGCCAACCTCCCCTCGGCAGCCGCCTGTGCCGCCTATCTGCCACCAGAGGGGTTCGCAGAGGTGTTCACCGCCAACAACAACCGAGTGACCATGGGCGGACAGTTCTTTCCGAACGGCATGGGTGCCTCGGTCGACGGCGGCTACCGGATCACCGGGGCCTGGAACTTCGGATCGGGCACCGGGCATTCGGAGTACGTCGCCGCTGGCTTCATGCCGACCGTCGACGGCGAGCTGGTGATCGGCGATGACGGTATCCCGCCACTGCTGGTCGCGGTCATCCCTCGTGATGAGATCGTGTTCGCTGACGGATGGCATGTGCAGGGGCTCAAGGGAACCGGTAGCTACGACTACAACACCACCGACGTGTTCGTGCCGGAGTCTCGTACCTTCGAGCTCTTCACCCGGACACCCGAGCGGGGCTCGTCGGCGGCGTTCCGGATGGGCCTCATGCCGATGACGGCCGCCGGCCATGCTTCGTGGGCACTCGGGGTTGCGAAAAGCATGCTCGACGATGTCAGCGAACTCGCCATCTCGAAGGTCCGGATGGGCGACGACGGGTCGCTGGCCAACCGGTCCACGTTCCAGCGCGGCCTGTCCCATCACACCGCCATGTGGAAAGCCGCCCGGCTCCTGGTGCTCGATGCGTTCGGCGAGGCCGAAGCGTTCGTCGACGGAGGCCAGGACCTCACGCCGACCATGCGGGCCGACCTGCGAGTGGCAGCCACCTATGCGACCGAGGCCAGCCGTGAGGTCGTCCAGTGGGCCCACCTGGCCGCAGGCACGTCGGCAATCCGAGAGGGATCCCGACTCGAGCGCGCCTTCCGCGACCTCTACACCGGGACCCAGCACGTCTTCATCGGCGAGAAGACGTACACCGATGCCGCACGGATCTCCCTCGGTCTGGTCGAGGACCAGTTCGGACTCTGACCAGCCCCCTGTCGATCAGAGGGCTGGTCGGATCAGACCATTGGCCTGATTAGAGCTGCATGGACTTGACCTCGAGGAACTCCTCGAGTCCGAAGGCGCCGAACTCACGTCCGTTGCCCGACTGCTTGTATCCACCGAACGGAGCCATGGGGTTGAATCCACCACCGTTGACCTCAACCTGGCCAGTGCGCATCTTGCGAGCCACGGCCTTGGCGCGCTCGGCATCGCCGGACCACACCCCGCCGGCCAGTCCATAGTCGGTGTCGTTGGCGATCTCGATCGCTTCCTCTTCCGAGTCATAGGGAATGATCACCAGCACCGGACCGAAGATCTCCTCGCGGGCGATGGTCATGTCCCGGGTGACGTCGGAGAACACAGTCGGTGCCACGAAGAACCCTGACTCAAGCCCGTCAGGGGTATCGGAACCGCCGGTGACGAGCTTCGCCCCCTCGCCGATGCCCTTGTCGATGTACATGCGGACCCGGTCACGCTGGGCCGAAGAGATCAGCGGGCCCAGGCGGCTGGCGGCATCGAAGGGGTCGCCGGGGGTGTACGTCTCGGCGGCCGTGCGGGCCAGCTCCTCGACCTCGGCCAGCTTGTCCCGGGGAACCAGCATCCGAGTCAGTGCGCTGCAGGTCTGCCCGGAGTTGAGGAAGCACTTGCCCACGCCATCGGGGACCGCCTTGGCCAGGTCGGCATCGGCCAGGATCACGTTGGCGGACTTCCCGCCGAGCTCCAGTGCAACCCGCTTGACCGTGCCGGCAGCCACCTCGGTGACGCGCTTTCCGGCCCGTGTGGACCCCGTGAAGGAGACCATGTCCACGTCCTTGTGTGCGGCGATGGCCTCGCCCACAACAGGCCCGAAGCCGGTCACCAGGTTGAACACGCCGGCGGGCAGGCCGATCTCGTCCATGATGTCGGCCAGCACGAAGGCATTCAGGGGTGCGACCTCGCTGGGCTTGACCACGACGGTGCAGCCGGCCGCCAACGCGGGGGCGACCTTGGCGGCGATCTGGTGGAGCGGGTAGTTCCACGGGGTGATGCAGCCGACGACACCGATGGGCTCGCGCACGATGAGTGAGTTGCCCACCGTCTGCTCCCAGGTGAAGTCGGAGGCGACCTGGGCCGCGGTGGCGAACGAGTTGAGGGGCAGGCCGACCTGGACGATCTGCGACAGGATCAGCGGCATCCCGACCTCATGGGTAATCAGGTCCGCCAGCGCATCCATGTGGGCCCCGAGCGCCTCGGCCACCTTGGACAGGTAGGCCGTCCGCTCTTCGACCGACAGGGCTGACCACGCCGGAAAGGCAGCTGCTGCTGCGGCTACGGCGCGGTCGACATCCTCAGACGTTCCCTCGGGGACAGAGCCCATCACGGCCTCGGTGGTCGAGTCGATGACCTCGATGGTGCCCGATCCGGCGGACGGCACCCAGGTGCCGTCGATGTAGAGCGAGTCGCGGGTGGTCTCGTGCGTGGCCATGATGCTCCCTTGTGGTTCTGGGGTACTGAGGACACGTCCACTGTAGGGCCACGACCGCCTCGATGCCCGGAGGGCATTGCATAACGCTTTCGATATATGTACATTCAGTCGGTCGAGTCGGACGCACCGGATGGAGCACATGGCCAGGACCCAACAAGAGCGCAAGGCGGAGACCCGGGCCAGGCTTCTGGCTGCGGCAGCCGAGCTCTTTGCCGACCAGGGCGTCGATGCTGTGTCGGTGGATGCGGTGGCCGAGGCTGCGGGGCGCACCTCTGGGGCCGTCTACGCCCACTTCGGATCCAAACAAGGCCTCCTGCTCGCCCTTCTGGACTCTTGGAAGGACTCGGTCGTGACCGTCCTGCTCGCCGAAGTGGCCGTGTCCGACTCCCCCGCCGGCCAGCTCGGGGCGGTCTGGGCCAATGTGTCCGACGCCTCGGATCGCGACTCTTCGCGTTGGCCCCTCCTCGAACACGAGCTCTGGTTGCGCGCCGCACGTGACCCTGAGGTGGCTGACGTGGTGCGGGTCCGCAACGCCGAGGCCCTTCGTTCCAGTGCTCGACGCATCGACGGCTGGACGTCCTCTGTGGGCGCAACGCCGACCGTCGGGTCCGACGAGTTGGCGGTGCTGGTCAAGGCGCTACTCACCGGACTGGCCATGCAGAAGCGCCTGGACCCCCGTTCCGTCTCCGACGACCTAGCCCTGCGAGGACTTGCCGCCCTGTTGGGCCTGCCCTCGGAACTCCTCAGCTCTTCCGACTCCACCCACGCCACCGAATCCACACACGCCACCGAATCCGCCCACGCCACCGAATCCACCATCCGTTCACCCATCACACAGGAGACCCACCATGCACACTGAGATCTGCGACCG
>CAININ010000243.1 GCA_903849265.1 uncultured Acidimicrobiaceae bacterium | reverse complement strand
TGCTCGGGTGGACCCGGTCATCATGACCGGTCCGTTGCAGCGACCGTTGGGACTCGCCTTCGATCCGCACCTTTGGTGCTGACTCCCAGCACCTTTGGAGCGAATGTCGTGGCCAGGTAGATCGCGCCTGCCGCCACCGAGGCCAGCGCCTGTGCGAGTTCTGCACCTTCGCACGATCGCCGAAGGACTGCGCATGCACCATGTTCCAATGCAGCAAGCGCATCGTGCAGGCCATATCGATCCGACACCACGACGACGCGGACCCCCAGACGATGCAGTAGCCCTACGTCGGTGCTCCAGTCGAGGGTCGCGTCTTCCTGACCGATAACGACGAGTTCGGTACTGCCCGGACTCTCCAAGTAGCGATCGATGGAAACGAACTGGCTCGCAACCTCATAGCTGCCACATTCCAGTCCGTAGTTGGCGACTCCCCCCGTATCATCCGCGGCCTGCATCCTCTTGGGATTCAGCGCCGCCACGGTCTATGGACTTTGGCTGATTCATCTCGTTCGCTTGGATGCAGGCAAGACTGAAAGCGGAGCGGACTCGCTGGTCGTCAATGAAGCTCCTAAACCCGAACCGAGGGCCGCAGTAGATCGAGTCGAGTGGGTCGACCTCTGAGTGGAGGTCAGACGCGTTTGAAGCCCAGCAGAACGGCGACCCGTCCCTGCTCGTCATCTCGGGTGGCGAACCCGATCGATTCACCTGGTTCGAGCAGCCCAGGGACGACTATGGCTGCGGTGGCGAGGTGCCATGCATCCATCGCCCGGATCCCGTGTGCCATCACAATGTCGAGTGCCTCGGCCTCGATCGCCTCTTGTGCACCCGCGATGACCAGGACGCGCCCGTCGACTCCGAGGTCCCGATCGAGGGAATCGACGAGCCGCTTTCCATCGGCACGCCCGGCACGAGCGGCACGGATGAGTGCACCGCTGACCTCAATGCGGCTCCAACTCCCTGTGACCAGTCCGATGTCGGGTCGGTCGAGCAGGGCCACGGCGTCATCGTGGCCTGCTTCGTCAACCAGGTACGACCGAACGAGCAACGAGGAATCGATGTAGACGATCACACCCGGTTGCGGTCTTCATCCAGGATTCGGTCGATTACCTGGCCCATCCCTTTGGTCGAGGCCAGGATCTGGGAGCGCTCAGCGTCGCTCATCGCTGGTGCCTCTGACTCTCGCAGTACGCCTGACGCCACCGCTCGTGCCCGGAGCCGATCACGACGGTCGCCCTCGTCTGTGTCTGCTGCAGCATCAAGGATCTCCGTCGCCAGCGCGTTCACACTCCGCCCATCGCGGACGGCGCGTGCAGCAAGCCTGCGATGGAGTTCGTCCGGAACACGCAGCAGCAACTGCTTCATGGACCAATGATATCAGAAGCAGTTTTGATATCAATCGGAAAACCTAACGATGTCCGGCGAGTGGTCGCCTCGACTGCCGAATCGGCCTCGCCCGCCTCGCCCGCAACGAGTATCTCCAGCTGTTGGCTGATACCGGCTTGGTTAGCGTCGGATCTTTGGTTTTCGTCGAAGCCGTGGCCGTAGGCGCAGTGCGGCGGGTCCGTTCACGGTCAACGTGCCCGAGGCTCCGGTCGTCGACCGGGTTTTTGGCCTGCACCTGCCCGGTCGAGGTCCAGTACGCCACCGGAGACCCTCCACGAGTTCCACCTGG
>CAININ010000242.1 GCA_903849265.1 uncultured Acidimicrobiaceae bacterium | reverse complement strand
TTGACGGGGGTGACGAAGCGCACCTTGTCGAAGCCGTAGTTGACGCCCATGACGATGCCGGCCAGACGCTCGGCGTTCACCGGGATCGATGACGACAGGTGGGTCAGCATCGACAAGGTGAGGAACCCGTGGGCGATCGGCACGCCCCACGGGGACATGGTGGCGCACGCTTCGGGGTCGACATGGATGAACTGATGGTCGTGGGTGACCTCGGCGAAGGTATCGATGTCGGCCTGGGTGACCTCGAACCACTCGCCGGTCCCTTCGGACTCGCCGATGGCGGCAGTAAACAGTGCAAAGGCATTCTCGCTGGCCTCGGACATGGGGGCTCCTTCTGTTCAGATCGTTGCGCATCGACAGCGCCGGTGCTCGGGAGTCTGGTGGCTTACTGGGCGATGGGCAAACCGGTAGAGAACGGGTACGCCACGCACCGGGGCCCTCAGGTCGACGTCACCCGGAATCCTTCGACCAGCGAACGGGCCATCGCCTCGGCCCCCGCATCCGCATCGGCCAGGAAGATCATGCCGTCGAGCTCCAAGGAGACCCAGCCGTGCACGGCAGCCCACACGACCTGGGCCATCTGGACGGGGTCGCCGTCGGCCACCGCTCCTGACTCCATGGCCCGCCTGACGGCTGCCACCAGCGCCTCGAACGACAGCGCGGCCGCCCATGCCGCCTCCACCGACGGCTCGAAACCCGGGACGGCTTTCAAGAACATCAACCGGTAGGCCATGGGGTGAGCGCGGGCCAGGGCGCGGTAGCGCCGGAAGCCCTCGATCAGGGCGTCGCCGGGATCGTCGATCTGCTCGAGTGACTCCAAGGTGACCCGGAGCCTGTCGAACCCCTCGACCCACAGCGCCTCGACGACACCGTGCTTACCGTCGAAGTGGTTGTAGACGCCCATCGGGGCGACATGCGCCTCGGCGGCGATCCGGCGGACGGACAGGGCGTCGGTCCCTTCCGTCTCGAGCAGGTGCGTCGCGGCATCGAGCAGAGCGGCGCGCACATCGGCGCTCGGTGTACGGGTCCGCGGGGGCGAGGCCATAGATTGATCGTACTAAAGAACAGCGTGCTATAGTTATGGCACAGCGTTCTACACTTCCAGGAGGAGTCATGACGGGACCCGACATCGCCGAGATCGGCGACACCACCAGCCAAGCACCCGGTGCCACCAAGGACCTTGCGCAACACGAGCACCATGATCGCCGCTGGCTGATCCTGCCCGTACTCTGCCTCTCGGTGTTCTTGGTGGTAGTGGACAACACCATCGTGAACGTCGCCCTGCCCAGCCTCAGCCGTGACCTGGGGGCGTCGAACTCGGCCCTGCAGTGGATCGTGGACGCCTACAGCCTGGCCTTCGCCGGGCTTCTGCTGGCCGGTGGCGGGGTCGGCGACCGGTTCGGCCGCAAGGGGGTCATGCAGGCGGGGCTCGTCTTCTTCGGCATCTTCTCGGTCTTGGCCGCCATGAGCCACAGCACCGGTCAGCTCATCTCGGCCCGCGCTCTGATGGGCGTGGCCGCCGCCTTCATCTTCCCGGCCACGTTGGCCATCTTGACCGACATCTTCACCGACCCGTCCGAGCGCCAGAAGGCGCTCGGCATCTGGGGCGCCACCTCCGGTATCGCTGTGGCCTTCGGGCCCATCACCGGAGGGGCACTGCTCGAGCGCTTCTGGTACGGCTCGATCTTCCTGGTCAACGTGCCGATCGTGGTGGTCACCCTGATCGGCGGCCACTTCCTCATCCCGAAGCTCGAGCACTCGGTCGTCCGTCGCTTCGACACCCGTGGTGTCGTCGTCTCTACGCTCGGGGTGACCCTGCTGGTCCTCGCCATCATCCAGGGACCGCAGTGGGGATGGACCTCGCCGGCCACGCTGGGGTGCTTCGCGGCGGCGGCCGTCCTGCTCGCGCTGTTCACCCGCCTCGAACTGAGGACTCCAGAACCGCTGCTCGACGTGCGAGTGTTCACTGTTCCCCGGTTCTCGTCGGGGGCGGTCTCGATCGCCGTGGCCTTCTTCTGCCTCTTCGGCTTCATCTTCGTGATCACTCAGTACTTCCAGTTCGTGAAGGGCTACTCGACCTTGTCGGCGGGGGTGCACACCCTGCCCTTCGCCATCGTGGCTGCTGTGTTCACCCCGATCGGTGCCGTGCTCGCCCTGCGCGTGGGGACTCGCCTGGTGGTGGGTGCTGGTCTGCTGCTGATGGGGGGCGGGCTCGTGCTGGCCGGGCTCACGTCGACGCCCCAGGCCGCCTACTTCGGCCCGGTCATCACGTCGATGGTCTTGTTGGCCCTCGGGCTCTCGCTCATCACCGCGCCGGCCACCGAGGCCGTCATGGGATCCCTGGCCGCCGAACAGGTGGGGGCCGGTGCCGCAGTCAACAACACCACCCGAGAGCTCGGCGGCACCCTTGGTGTGGCCGTGCTCGGCTCGGTCTTCGCCTCAGCGTATGGACCTCGGACCCTGCATGCCCTGGCGGGCTACCCGGTACCGGCCGCCGCCCGTGAGGCAGCCCGCCAGTCCGTAGCCGCCGCCCTGGTGGTGGTGGGGCACGCGCCGTCTGGGGTGCAGCCGACGATCCGCACGGGCGTCCTCGATGCATTCAGCTCCGGACTCGAGGCTGCGTGCTTGGTCGGAGCCGGTGTGGCCGTTGTCGGAGCGATCGTGGCATTTGCATTGCTGCCGGGACGCTCGGCCGAGTAGCCGCCCGGGGCTACCCCACTATGAGGGTCCGCGGCACCGCTCCGTTCACGGATCGAGCGTCAGCGCGCTACCACCAGTGGTGGCCGTCGTCCGGATCGTCGGGAGGACGAACGCCGAACTGCTTGCGCACCTCGTCCAAGGGGAGCGGCGCCAGGGCGAAGTGATCGACCAGGGAGAAGTCACCGGTGCACGCCGCACCTCGGCCCATCTCCTGGCCCAGCAGTTCGGCGGCACCCGGTGCTGCGAGCGTGCGTGACTCGGCGGCCGCGATCGAGGTGGGGGCGCCGAAGCCGGCTTCGTGGATGATCAGCGAGGCGAGGAACGCCGAGAAGTTGACCTCGTTGTCGTCCATGCCCACCATGAATCCGCTGAGCGCCACCTCGCCCTGCGATGTGGTGGCGACACCGGAGATGACATGGGTCATGTCGTGGGCCACATAGAAGTGGTTCATCTGCGACGCCCCGGCCCCGGGGAGGTCGAACCCGGTCCGGTCGTAGTAGCGCAGGTATGCCCGCCCGAGGCTCTCCTCGGGCAGGTCCGCGAATGCACCGAGACGCAGCGTCAGTTCGGGCTCGGGTTGATCGAGCACACCGGTGCCGGCCAGGGACGGCTCTGACCGCCTGGGCAGCATGTCGCCGGCGAAGCGGTGGTAGTCCACTGCGGCCTGCTCGAGCCCCTGGTCCACCAGCGACCGGAAGAGCACCAGGTCCGGGCCGTCGACGCAGAGGGCTTCGGCATATGCAGCCACCACTGTCACCTGCTCGGCGACCTGCGGGTGGCGGCATGCCTCCAGGGCGACGTGGATGTGGTGGAACACCCGGCGCTCCCCTCGGTCCATGACGACAGATGCCAACTCGGTCGGCTCCATCGATGGCAGCGTGCTCAGGTCGATGTCCGGGCGTTCGAAGTAGTGGCTGGTGACTGCACGCAATACTGCGAGCTGCTCGTCTCCCGGTCCGCCTGCGACATCGATCCCACTCAACAGACCAGCCACAATCGGCTCGACGGAAGCGGGGTGAATCGTCGTCGTCATGTCTGGGCTCCAGGGTGCGATCAGGAATGGTCTCGACGGCGAACCTACCAGTGGGACCTCGGGGCACAGCAGGTCCTCGCGGCTACGCCTGCAGCCATCTCCAGTGTCGTTCTCAGCGCCGTTCAGATGCCGGCTGTGGCCTCGAGCCGACCGTCGGCGACTGCGCCGACGAGCAGTGCGTGGTCTTCCTCGTTGGTATCTGCGTAGGCCGAAGCGAACTTGGCGATGGCCTGTTCGAACGTGTCGTCCCCGCCTAAGTAGGCGGCGAGTGCCACGCGGTCGCCGGCACGGGCATGACCTCGGGCCAGGGTCCATCCGCAGCTCTCCCCGTAGACCTGCATCCCCTTCGGTGTCAGCTGGGTCACGTCGATCGACGACTTGCCGTCCCAGAGCTGGCGCACGTAGAAGTCGTGGCGCTGCCCGTCCCAGTCGACGACGTCGTAATGGCCGAGCAGGTGGTCCCCGGCCGCCTGCATCAGGCGTTGACCAGCGACCACCCGCTGGCCTTCCGAGGAGAAGCGGCTCGGACCGGCATAGGGGGCGAGGACCGACGGTGGCGCTTCCTTCATCTGCAGGAGCAGAGGATCATCGCAGTCGCGGCCTTCGAACAGGACCACCCATGCCCGAGTCCCCACACTGCCCACCCCGACCACTTTTCGGGCCATGTGCAAGTACCGGTAGGACTCCATCAGGCTCTGCCGATCAGCGGGCATGCTACTGCGGTACTGGCGAAGACACTCTTGAACGACCTCGAGGTACCGGTCTCGTTGCTCGGTATCGAGGAGCTCCTCGATGGGCATCAGCAGTGGCGGAGCGCTCTTGAACCGGAGCGAGTCGCCGTGCCGTTCGACGAGACGGTTGAATGCCCGGAGGTGATCACGCTTGAGGGATTGACGGATGCGCTTGTCCGCTTCTGCCGAAGAGAGCGGGTCGGCCAGTTCGTCCAGCCGGGCCTTGAAGTCCTGCGCCGGGAGCCGTGCGTACCAGACCTCGAGATTGCGCATCTCGGCAAACTCCGTCATGGACTCGCGGTAGGCCTGGACGGTGGCCAGGACCGAACTTCTTCGCTCTGATTTGGTGAAGCCGAGGTCGCGGCCGGCGATCTCGATGCTGGCTGCCAGTCGCTTCACGTCCCACTCGAACGGACCGGGGAGCGTCTCGTCGAAATCGTTGAGCCCGAAGATCAGGGTTCGATCCGGCGTGGCGAAAAATCCGAAGTTGAGGAGATGGGCGTCACCGCAGAGCTGCGTGGCGAGTCCGCTGGTCGGAGTGGTGGCCAGGTCGCCAGCCATGATGCCTGCACCACCCCTGAAGAAGGCGAAGGGGGAGGCGGCCATCCTTCCGTACCGGATGTGGATCAGGTCGGGCATCCGCTGGGCAGATTGCGCCTCGAGCGTCGCCAGCGGGTCGACTCGGGCCGGGGTCGCCTTCCACTTCGCATGGGTATCGAGCGGCACCTCGTCGCGCAGCCGGTGACCGTTCACCCTGCGCTCCCCGACCGACTGGAAGGCCAAGTACTCCGGGTCTTCCAGTGTCTCGGCTGAGGCGGCATGGCCGGGCTTGCCGATCGCGTTGGTCATGTCACCGACCACCTGGCCGCGCTTAGGAGAGCCGCTTGGCTTCGGCGAGTCCGGCTGCGCTGTAGACGCCATCCGGAAACACCGCATCCCAGGCGTCGCGCACTCCGCGGAAATCCTCGCTTGGCCCATATGCTGCCCGTGCAGCAGCAACGACCTCGTCTCGGCGGGCAGCGACGACGGCCCCCATGGCGAACTCCAGCTCAGTGTCGATCTGGGCGACCGCCTCGGCAAAGCGACGCTGGTGGCCGATCAGGCGGGTCTCGCTGGAGGAAGGCGTCATGGTGAGGTTCCTTGTCGGTAGTTGGCACAACCGTAGTGCCGGGATCGGATGCCGGCGCAGGGGCCAGATGCGGCTCAATGCGGCTCGATGCGGTGGGGTCGGTCAGCGAGGAGGAGGCACCACTGCGAACTCGGCCTGGATGTCGGCCAACGAGTCGTTGCGACGGGCCATGAAGTCCACGGTGGAGATGTCCCCGGTGCAGGCATCGCCCCGGCGGAAGGCATCCGCCAACTCGTCGGCGGCCCCGGGTCGGTCGAGCACGCCCTCTTTGGGCACGAAGCCAGGAACGTCGAAGGCTGCCGACTCGAACAAGGCCAAGGACGCCACGAGGCCGGAGAAGTGGTGGTCGAACCCACCGGCGGCGGTAAGCATGGCCTGGAGAGCCAGTTCGTCGGGCGGGGTTGTGCCGTAGCCGGTCAGCACGTGAGACACGTCGTGATGCGCCAGTGTCGGCTCTCCGCCGCCCGGCTCGCCGGGGAAGGGGACCCCGAGCTCGTCATAGAAGTCGTAGAGCCCTCGACCCAGGCTTCCTGGGGGGCAGTGCTCGAGGGCGCGGAGCTCTGATCCCAGGTCGACGTCGCTGACGTTCCTCAGGGGGGTGGTGCCTTCGCCGAAACGGGCCCAGTCGGCCATCACCCGCTCGCGGTGGCCAGTCTGGACATCGCGAGCCACCAGCGTCAGGTCCTCCCCTCCCAATGCCTCCACGTAGGCCTCCACCCGGTCCGCCTGAGCAGGTTCGCCAGGGTGGCGGCAGAACTCGACCAGGATCAGCAGGTCGACCACCCGGTGCCTGTCCGCCACCTCCACCGCAGCAGCCAGTTCGGACGGCTCGGCTGGGTCCATGGCGACTACGTCGACATCGAGGGCGAAGTAGCCGGTGGCCAGAGACTGGATCACTCGCAGTTGCTCGCTGGTGGGTCCCTGTCCGAGGTCGGCTGCCCCCAAGAGGCCGCGGACGATCATGTGCGGGTCGTCGTGCATGCCCGGGATCGTACCAACGACGGAACGGGGCGAGGGCAGCCCCAGTGGGCCCGGAGCAGCCTGCGGGGCGATGGCTACGCTTGGGGAATGTCCGGCGCGGCGGTGCGAGGGGGGAGTGCTTCGCCCGGGACAGGCGCCTGTCGTGACCAGGTGGCCGAGGTGGCCCAGGCGACAGATGAGACGTCGACGAGCACCGTGCACCTGCGCTCGTCGGCGACGGGCCCCGGTCGGGTGCCCGGGCTCGACGGCCTGCGTGCTCTTGCTGTCCTGTTGGTGCTCTGCTTCCACTTCGGCGTGCCCGGCCTGGCCGGTGGCTTCGTCGGCGTGGACGCCTTCTACGTGCTCTCCGGGTTTCTCATCACCGGGTTGCTGCTCGGCGAACTGCACGACCGTCGCCGTGTTGCCCTACTGGGCTTCTGGGCGCGCCGGGCCCGTCGGCTCCTGCCAGCGCTCCTGGTCGTCCTGGTCGCAGTCTCCCTAGTGGTCCGGTTCGTCGCACCGGCAGGCACCTACCCGGGATTTCGCGGGGATGCATTTTCGGCGCTGTTCTACGTGTCGAACTGGTGGCAGATCTCATCGAGCAGCAACTACTTCGTGGCCACTGGGGCCATCTCCCCGCTCGCCCACACCTGGTCGCTCGCAGTCGAAGAGCAGTTCTACCTGGTGTGGCCGTTGGTGGTCCTGGCGGTCTTCTGGTGCGCCGGCACCATGAAGCGCGGCATCCGGCTCCTGCTCATCGTCTCCGTGGTCGGAGCGGCGGCATCGGCCGTAGCCATGGCGGTCCGATTCAGGCCAGGGGGCGATGTCACCCGGCTCTACTTCGGGACAGATACCCATGCCCAGTCGATACTGGTGGGTGCAGCACTGGCCTGCGTGCTGACCATGGTGCAGCATCGACGAGGGCAGATCGGCATGGCAGCGCGCGCCACGGGCGGGTTCTCGCGGTTGGTGCTGTCCGTTGCCGGCGTCCTCGGTGGGCTGCTGCTCGTGGTTGCCGCCCTGCTCTTGAACGGCGGGGCATCCGCCACCTACCGGGGCGGGTTCCTCCTCGTCAGCATGGCCACGGCGGCGCTCGTCGTGTCGGTGGTGATGACTCCTGAAGGCGTGCCCGCCCGGATGCTCAGCCTGCCTCCGATGCTGTGGCTGGGCATGATCTCCTACGGCGTCTACCTGTGGCACTTCCCGGTGGCTGTCTTCCTCGATGGATCTCGGACGGGTCTCACCGGTCCCGGTCTCTTGGTGCTGCGGATCCTGGCCACGATCTGCCTGGCCACAGCCAGCTACTACCTGATCGAGCGCCCGGTGATGGAGCGGCACTTCTGGCGATCGCTGCGGTCGGCGGTGCCGACGTTGACACTGGTGACGATGACGGCAGCGGTCGTCACCGTCACCACGATCGGCCAGGTCCCGGGGCCTGCCTTGGCCGCACCGGGGCGCGTGCAGTCGGTACGCAGCGGAGCCCAGCCGGTGCTGATGTTCGGTGATTCGACGGCGCTGACCCTGGGCATGTCGTTGGCCGGATGGACGCGGCACACCGGTGACGGGATCGACTTGATCGACGAGTCCACCATCGGCTGCGGGGTGACGATCGTGGACGTCTACCGCTCAGCGATGGGTACTCAGCAAGTGTCGCCAGCGTGCAGCGCTCGGACGTCGACAGGCGGGCAGTGGCCGGCACTCGAGCGTGCGGCCATCGTCCGGTTCCACCCCTCGACGGTCATCTTGCTGTCGGGCCGATGGGAGGTGCACGACGTCGTGGACTCAGGCGGCACGCCGACCGACATCCTCCAGCAGTCCTATGCGGCCGACGTGCGGGCCGGTCTCGAGCAGTTCGTGGCCGTGGCGGCGTCAGCCGGGGCCAGGACGGTGCTGATGACGGCCCCGTACTTCTCCTCCGGCGAGCGGACCGACGGCCGTCCGCTCGCCGAAGATGACCCCGCCCGGGTGCGCGCCTACAACCGCATCGCGGTCCAGGTCGCCGCCGCACACCCGGGAGCGGTGACGCTGGTTCCCGTCGGGGCCGCTGTGTCCCCCGGAGGCCGGTATGCAGCCACCGTCGGCCGGGTGCTTCTGCGGGCACCGGACGGCGTCCACTTTCCCTACGACGCTCCGTACTTTCCGAACGATCACGCCCCGGACACGTTGGCCCAGGTGGTGCAGTTCGAGCAGTGGATCGCCCCTCGGGTGATGCCAGCCATCCTCGCCAGCGTGCACGCCGGAGCCCTGCCGGTCAGCCCTGCCGATCAGTCCGACGGGTCCTCAGAAGCGACTCCCCGCCATCCGGTGAACGGCGCCACCGGCATGTTGAGATCGAAGTGGATCCCGATCATTCGGACCACGAAGCAGAGCAGTGCGCCGGCCAGCAGATAGAGCGAGCTCGAGCTGCCCGCCTGTCGGGCGATGGTGACCACCGTGGCCCCAAGGATGGCGGGCACGGCGTAGAGCTCGCGCCGCAGCACGATCGGCACGTCGCGCAGGAGCACGTCGCGGAGCATTCCGCCACCGATAGCGGTCAGTGTGCCGAGCAGGATCGCCTGGAGCGGGCCGAGTCGGAACGTAAGCGCCAGACTCGCCCCGGTCACGCAGAACAGGGACAGGCCGATGGCATCGAAGAGCAGGATCGCTCGCTGGTAGCGCTGCAGGAGCACACCACCGAAGAAGCTGATCAGTCCGGCCGCCCCGACGGCCACCAGGTAGCGCCAGTCGCGGAACGTCTGCGGGGGTATCCCGATCAACACGTCACGCAGGACCCCGCCAGCCAAGCCCACGACGGTGGAGAGCACGAGGACTCCGAAGAGGTCGAGCTTCGCTCGGACGCCGGCGAGGCCCCCGCTGATGCCGAAGACGAAGGTGCCGGCCAGGTTCAGTGCGAGCAGCATCATCATGTCGTTGCTGCGGGTCATGGACCCGATCCTATGAGCGCAGACGCTGGGCGGACGGCCGTCCCGTCCGACAGCCCATGCGCGAAGTCGGAACGCCTCCACGGATTCTCGAGGCAACTACGGGCACGTGGGTGTCGGGGTCGATAGCGTCGTCCCTGATTCCACGCACCCGTGGACAGCCAGGAGCCCAGATGGTCGGCACGGACACACACCCGACGGCTTCGATGCCACCGGACCCTTCGCCGGTGATCCTGGCTGCATCGGCGATCGTGACCATGGACCCGGCCCACCCACGGGCGTCCGCCATCGCCTTCGACACAGCCACGGGCGTGATCCTGGCCGTGGGTTCCGTCGACGAGTGCACGGCGGCGGCACCCGCGGCGCAGGTCACTGATCTGGGCGACATCGTCCTCTTGCCCGGCTTCATCGACCCCCACAGCCATCCGGTCGTGTCCGGCCTGGTGACCCAGTCGCCCGCCATCTGGATCGCCCCGTATGTGGGGTTCCCGAACTGGAGCGACGTGACCGCCCTCTTCGCCACGCTCGATGCCGAAACACCAGCCGGCCAGCCGCTGCTGTTCAACGGACTCGACCGTCTCCTGCAAGGTGCCCCGGCGCCGACGGCGGTGATGCTCGACGGGTTCTTCGCCTCGCGCCCAGTGGTCGTGGCCGACAACTCGGGCCACCTCGCCTACTTCAACACCGCCACCATGCAGCTGCACGGATGGGACGCGAAGGCGCCGGACGATCCGGTGGGCGGGTCGTTCGGCCGGACGGCGGAAGGAGCGCTCGATGGACGGGCCTACGAGCTGCCAGCCGTGATGGCGGCGGCCGGACCGATCCTGGGGGCAGTGGTGACCCACCCGCTCCACTCGGCAGCCCGGTGGTATCGCTACATGGCGTCGCATGGGATCACGTCCACCTCCGACATGACCTACGACGTGCCGTTCCTACAGGCCTACCTGGCGCTGGGCTCGACTGTCGACTGCCCGTTGCGGGTATCGCTCTATCACGTGTCTACGGCTGACATGTGTGGCGATCCACTGGAGACGCCGTTCCCGGGCAAGCTCCGCAAACAGGGCGTCAAACTATGGGCCGACGGCTCGCCGTGGATCGGCAATGCTGCGCTGTCGTTTCCGTACCTCGACACCGATGTGGTCCGCCACGCCGAGATCCCGCTCGGCCCAGCGGGTACGTCGGTCATGAACTACACACCCGAGCAGCTCGATGCGGTGATCGCGCTGGGGCTGCGCGCGGCGGCGGCGTCACCCAACGCAGAGGATCGCCATGTGATGCTGGTGGAAGGCTTGAGCGAGCTTTACCTGAAACGCGTGGCCCGTCTGGACGCCGGCCTGTCACGCGAG
>CAININ010000241.1 GCA_903849265.1 uncultured Acidimicrobiaceae bacterium | reverse complement strand
CGACGAGGCCGACATCATCGGCCCCGGCGCCGACGCCACCGCATGCTGCAACGAACAGCCCGGTCCGGCCTCGGCTCGTCCAGGCATCTCGGGGCCAGGCGGCGGGCGCACCGGCACCCTGCTCCTCTCACCGTTCATCAAGGGCGGCACGACCAGCACCGTCCCCTACAACCACTACTCGACCCTGGCCACGATCGAGGACCTGTTCGGCCTGTCGCGGCTCGGACAGGCAGCGACCACCAGTGCCACGTTCGGCGCCGACGTGTTCGAGCACTGAGCGACCTGGTCAGCCCTGGTCAGCCCTGGTCAGCCCTGGCGACCGCTACCCGAGGTCCAGAGTCCGGGTGAGCTCGACCGACTCGAGCATCCGCCGGTCATGGGAGACCAGCAGCAAGGTCCCCGAGAACGAGCGCAGCGCGGACTCGAGCTGTTCGATGGCCGGAAGGTCGAGATGGTTGGTGGGTTCGTCGAGGACGAGGAAGTTGACCCCGAGCGCCTGAAACATCGCCAGCTCGGCCCGGGTCCGCTCGCCCGGGGAGAGGGTCCCGGCTGGGCGGGTCACTTGCTCCGCCTGCAGCCCGAACTTGGCCAGCAGTGATCGCGCCTCGGACAGCGTCACCCCGCACCGATCGCAGACCTCTCGGACGAGGTCACGGTCGCCCCCCAGAGCCCGCCGGTCCTGACCCAGCACGCCGGGGACGACACTCGGTCCCATCCACCGCTCGCCTTGCGTCAGGGGGAGCGTGCCGAGCACTGCAGCCACCAGCGTCGACTTCCCCGTCCCGTTGGCTCCGGTCAGACCCAGACGATCACCCCAGTCGATCTGGAGATCGATCGGGCCGAGTCGGAACGTTCCCCGGTCGATGACGGCACCGGTCAGCCGGGCCACCACCGCCCCGGCGCGCTCCGCCTCCTCGATGGTGAAGCGGAGCTCCCATCCCTCCCATGGCTTCTCCACCTCTTCGAGCGAGGCCATGGCCCGGTCGGCCTGGCGCGCCTTGGACGCCAGCTTCTCGGTCCGGTCGACCCGGAACCCCCGTTGGGCCTTGTCGTTGTCCTTGGGGGCTCGGGCCTCCTTGGCGACCCCTTTGGTGGCCCACTCGCGCTGCTGCTGGGCCCGGCCCTGGAGCTGCGTGCGCCGCTTGTCGTAGGTGGAGAACGCTTCGGTGGCATGTCGTCGAGCGGTGACCCGTTCGGCTTGGTAGCCAGCCCAGCCGCCGCCGAACTCCCGGCCCGTGTGGAGATGCTCGTCGAGCTCGAGGACGGTGGTGACAGTGCGCTCGAGGAAGGCACGGTCGTGGGATACAAGGACCAGGCCCCCCGAACGCCCGGCGACCCACGCCTGGAGCCGCTGCAGCCCGGCGAAATCGAGGTCGTTGGTCGGTTCGTCGAGCAGGGTGATCGAGTAACGCGACAGTTCGATGGCGGCCAGCGCCACCTTCGCCTCCTGGCCTCCGGACAGGGTGGAGGTGCCCCGGTCAGCGACTGCCGCCCCAACCCCCAAGTCGTCGAGCACCGCGTCGATCCGGGCGTCGAGGTCGGCCGCGCCCAAGGAAGTGAACCGCTCGAGGGCCACGGCGTAGCGGTCGTCGGCCGCACGGGTGCCCAAAGCCAGGCCGGTGGCTGCCGCCGTCAGCTCGTCCTCGGCGGCCCGGGCCCCGGTGCGTCTGGTCAACATGGCGCGCACGGTCTCGCCGGGTGTCCGCTCGTGCTCCTGGGCCAGGTACCCGACGGTGGCCGAAGGCGGGTCGACGGTCACAGTGCCGGCATCGGGTTCGTCGAGGCCGGACAGCAGGCGCAGCAGTGTCGACTTCCCCACGCCGTTGGGCCCGGT
>CAININ010000240.1 GCA_903849265.1 uncultured Acidimicrobiaceae bacterium | reverse complement strand
GGTGTTCGTCGAGGCCGGCGACATCAAGGCCATCTCGCACCTGGGCCGGAACATCAACGCCCAGCTGCGGACGGCGTTGGTCTTCCGGGACCGAGGATGTGTGGTGCCGGGGTGCGGTGTCCTCTACAGCCTCGAGATCGATCACGTCATCACGAGGGCAGACGGCGGACTGACCAACCTCGACAACTTGGCGCTGCTCTGTCACCACCATCACCATCTGAAGACCTACGACGGGTGGGTGCTCCAACGCAATGGGCCGAGCGACCAAGACCCGAGGTGGTCCTTCAGACCCCAACCCGAGTTCGGCCAAGAACCCGGACTCGGGATCGACAAGCCGCCGGAGCCCGTTGCGAGGTCGTGAGGCGCCGATAGGAACCTCGGGCGTCTCGACTGGCCTCTCGCAGCCAGCGGTTCGACACGCCAAACGTTGACCGCCCCGCCTGGCGATGTCGATCAGACTGTTGCGTGCATGCAACTGATGCGAGGGTCCGCTCGGGCGACCCCGATCAGCAGCTCTCGCAACGGGAGCAGCTGAATCGGTGCGTGCGGCTCAGTAGCGACCGGTCACCTCGACGGAACGGTCGTAGAGGTCTTGGAGGACGACGGTCAACTGCTCGGTCAACAGGTGGATCCGACTCCTCGGCACCCGACCCGACCCCGACCGCTCAGGTGCAGCGATGGGCTCCCCCACTTCGAGGTGGATATGTCGAGGCCGGGGGATCTTGGATCCCTTGGGCATGACCGAGGCCGACCCTCCGATCCCGACAGGCACGACGACCGCTCCGGTGCGCGCCGCTAAAAAGGCGACGCCCTCGTGCAGCCCCTCCACGACCGGTCCAGATCGACGCTCGCCTTCAGGAAACAGGATCAGCACCTCCCCGGCCTCGAGGACCTGCTGGGCCCTGCGCAATGCCTCACGGTCGGCCGAGTCCCGGTGGACAGGGAAGGCCCCGAGCGAGGAGAGGACCCGGCCCAACGTGGCGTTCTTCCACAGCGTGTCCTTGGCCATGTAGTGCGACTTGCGTCCGCTGACCTCGGACGCCACCAAGAAGTCGATGAACGATCGGTGGACCGGGGCGATGATGACCGGTCCTTCTGCTGGCACCAGACCGACGGGCGACACCGAGGTCCGGAACAGGATGATGTTGGCGAAGTGGACCACGATGCGCACCAGCCGGTAGAGGGGGGTCAGCCGGGTGTCGACCCGGATGTCGAGCTCTGGCGACCCAGATGGGTCGACGGAGCCACGTTGCGGTGCCTTCTCTTGTTCGGGGTCTAGAGCCACGCCACCACCATCTTTACGATCTCCTCCACGCTATGCGCCCCGGTATCTATCAGGCGGGCACCGTCGGGAACCTCCAACGGAGAGGCCGCCCGGGTGCTGTCGAGCCGGTCTCGGCGGGCCACTGCTTCGGCGCCCTCTTCGGAGCGTCGTGCTGCCCGCACGTCAGGGGAGGCATCGAGGTAGAGCTTCAGGACGGCGTCTGGCAGGACGACCGAGCCGATGTCGCGTCCCTCGACCACACCACCCCCGTGAGAGGCGACCCACTGGCGCTGGCGCTCGACCATGAGGGCTCGCACGGCCGGGTTGGCGGCGACGGCCGAGACGGTGGCGCTCACCTCGACACCGCGGATGGCCTCCGTGATATCCGTGCCGTCGGCGGATACCCGATCCCCCACGTCGATGGCCAGCGTCTGTGCAACGTCCGCCACAGCGTCGGCGTCCGTCGGATCCACCTGGCGCTGGAGTACGGCCCAGGCGACGGCCCGATACATCGCGCCGGTGTCGAGACGCTGAATGCCCAGTCTGGCCGCGAGGGCCCGGGACAGCGTCGACTTTCCCGACCCTGCCGGTCCGTCGATGGCGATCACGATCGGGCGGGAGGCCGCACCTGGAGCGCCGACGGTCACGGCTGCCCCCCTGTCAGGCGGTCGAGGGTTTCGGCAAATCCCGGGTAGCTGGTGGCGACCGACTCCCAGCCCGAGATGATCGAGGTTCCCGGACCGGTGCAGGCCGAGGCGGCCACGGCAGCAGCCATCGCCATCCGGTGGTCACCTGCTGCGTCCACCGTGCCCGGAGTCAGTGTGGTCCCACCGGTCACGATCAGGTCCTCCCCTTCGATGTGCGCTGCCCCTCCGAACGCCTCGACGAGGCGTACCGTGCCCTCGAGGCGGTCGGACTCCTTCACCCGTAGCTCGCCCACATCGCGGAACCGGGTAGGGCCTTCGGCCACCACCGCGGCCACGGCCAGGATGGGCACTTCATCGAGTGAGGGGATTTCGGCGGCCTCGACGGTAGTGCCGCGCAGCGGCGAGTGGACTGCCTCGAAGGAGCCCACATCACCGGCGCCGGCATCGAACTGCACGGCCGCTCCCATTCGCCGGAGCACATGTAGGAAGCCGATGCGCTCTGCGCCGAAGTGGATCTGCTCCACGGTGATCCGGCTGTCCGGGACGATGACGCCGGCAACGGCCCAGAACGCCGCCTGGGACGGGTCACCGGGCACCACCCAGTCACGGGGACTCAGCACGCTGCGCCGGAGCCGCACAACCCGGCCTGCGGCCCAGGGCTCGACGTTGATGTCGGCCCCTGCCTCGGCCAGCATCTCCTCGGTATGGGATCGGGTGGCCACCGGTTCGCGCAAAACGGTCTCCCCGTCAGCGTCGAGGCCGGCGAAGAGCACGGCGCCCTTGACCTGGGCGCTGGCCATAGGAGGCGTGTAGTCGATTCCGACGAGCGAGCCGCCGGTGACCGTCAGAGGCGGCAGGCACCGCTCCCCCACTCCCTCGACCACGGCACCCATGAGGGAGAGCGGGCTGGCCACACGGTCCATGGGGCGCGAACACAACGACGGATCGCCGGTCAGGCGGGTGGTGCCGGGAATCGCAGCGACGACCCCGGCCAGCAGCCGCATGCCCGTGCCGGAGTTGCCCAGGTCAATGGTGTCTTCGGGTGCAGCCACCCGTGACCGTCCGCCGATGACCGTGACAGACCCTGGGCCACCCGGTCCTTCATCGGTGACGGTGGCCCCGAGGGCTTCGATGGCCCGTCGGGTCCTCACGACATCGTCGCCGCCGGACAGCCCCACGATCGTTGACGTCCCTTCGGACAAGGCGGCGATAAGCAGAGTGCGATGAGAGATCGACTTGTCCCCGGGGACGGTGGTCGACCCGGACAGCGGGCGCCCACCGACGAGTTCGAGGGTCTCGCTTGTTCCGGCGTCAGTCATCATCGGATTGTCCCGGTCATCATCGGATCGTCCCGACCGGCGACGTGCTGGAGCGGTGCCCCTTGGCTGCCAGGGCCTCGGTGAAGATGGGTGCACTCGTGACATCGATGACGACGACCAGGACGCCGCGGTCTCCTTCGACCGAGTGGGCGATCTCGACATCGAAGATGTTGATGCCGAGTTCTGTGGCGAGCACGGCGATCTCGGCGAACATCCCTGGACGGTCCTCGACCGGGATCCGTACCTCGACGAGCGCTTCGGGCCGCTGCACTCGCTCGCTCATCGCTCGTCTGGCCGTTGCCGCCCGCTGGAGGATCTCGAGTAGCGAGTCGTGGTCCCGTTCTGCCACCCGCCGACGCATGGTGCCCAGGGACTCGATGAGCAGGTCGAGGGTGGCGACGATGGCGTCGGCATTGTCGTCGCAGATGCCGGGCCAGATCGACGGCTGACCGGCGGCGATGCGCGTCATGTCGCGGAACCCACCGGCCGCCAGCTGCAGGAGAGCACCGTGCTCCTCTCCGAGGTCGGCGGCGAGCGCCATCAATGTGGCCGCCGTCAGGTGCGGCACATGGGAGACCACGGCCACCAGCGAATCGTGCTCGGCCGGGTCGAGCGCGACCACGTTAGCCCCGAACCCGGCGAGCACGGTCCGGACCTGTGCGTAGGCGGCCGGATCGGTCGACGGGGTGGGCGTCAGCACCCAGGTGGCTCCGAAGAACAGTTCGGCCGATGCGCCGTCGATCCCGACCTGCTCGCTGCCGGCCATCGGGTGTCCGCCCACGAATCGGGGCCGGTCGACGGCTGCGAGCAGCGGGCCCTTGACGCTTCCGACGTCGGTGATGACCGCAGCAGCATTCCAAGAGGGCGAACCCAGGATGTCGGAGATGATCCCTGCGGCCACGTGCACCGGAGTGGCCACGACGACCAGATCGGCCTCGCGGTCTTCTCCCTCGACATCAAGCGCGCCGAGCGCCACGGCCCGTGCGGCGGTGTCCCGGTCAGCGTCGGTGCCGGTGACGTGCCAGCCCTGGGCCC
>CAININ010000239.1 GCA_903849265.1 uncultured Acidimicrobiaceae bacterium | reverse complement strand
GAGGTCATCGTGCCGGTGCGAGATCCTGCAATTCAAGCCCGGTTGGTCGAGGTGCTCGACGAAGCGCTGCGCGACCAGGCGAACTCATGGACCCTCGGCGGTGACGGATCTTGGGAGTGGGCCGCACTCCCTGGTCCGAGCGGTCCGGGGTTCAGCCTGCAGGATCAGCGCCGAGAGCGGACGCTCGTTGCCCTGCGGGATGGCCGAGCTGCGGCTCAGTCGGTCCCATCACTGCGCGGGCATCTCCAGTCGGACGGGACGGAACCGTTGCCGTCTGGATCGGGCGCACCCGATCCCGTTGGTCCGATCCTGGCAGAGTCGGATAATCCAGGGGCGGCTCGAGAGGTTGCGCCAGTAACGGCTCGGCCACCTGATCCGGGGGCGGGGAAGGTGCGGTGGTGGCGGCGCCTGTTCGGGCGCGTCGGCCGAACGCAGTAGCGACCACCCGGCCCATGCGTGCGTGCACCGCCATCAGGTTGCCGTGGAGCCAGAGATGGGCCGACCGCTGCTCGAGCTCGAGCGAGGCGTAGGCCAGTCCTCCGAACGGAATCGGAAGCCAAAAGTTGACCGCCCGGTAGGCAAGCACACCCGAAAGCGCTGCGCCTTCTGTCACTCCGAAGCCAGCCAGCATCGTCACCAGCACGAACTCGACGACGCCCAAGCCGCCCGGGGTGATCGGAATGGCAGCCAAGATGTTGGCGAGCCCGTAGGCGGTAAGCAGGTCCACCGGTGAGATGAAGTGGCTGAAGGCAGCGACGAACACCCATAGCGATGCGGCATCGAGCAGCCAGTTGGCCGTCGCCCATCCAACAGCACGCCAAAGCAGAGGGCGATCCTCCATCAGCACGGCGAAGCGTCCGGCGAGGCGCTCTGCCAGGGATGTGAAGCGGTCCGCATCCAAGAAGCGGATGTGCCCGGAAACCGTCCGGATGATCCGGCTGGCCCGCTCTTGCCCTCGTGTGAGGAGGTAGAAGAGACCCCCAAAGGCACCGAGCAGTACGACGCCGACCGCGGCGGCCACCAGAACCAAGATCGAGGCGGAGGTCGAACTGTGACCATGCAGCCCGGCTGGGACGTGAAACCCGTGCAGTACGAGGAACGCCACCAACGAGAACCAGAAGATGACGTTCAGCACGACGGCTGAGCCGATGCCCTGGGTCCCGAGGGCGAATCCGGTGTCGGCTCCGGTCACTCCGGACTGGGTCAGCAACCGGTAACCGAGGGCCGCGCCGGGGGCGGTACCACCAGGGGACACGTGACTGAGCGCCAGGGTTGACAGATTGATGCGGAACAGGCGGAAGCGCTTCGGTCCGTCGGCCGGGAGCACCGAGTGGGTCAACTGGGTGTAGGCGGCAAGTGCGCCGATCTCCAGGACGACACCGAGGGCCAGATAGCCGACATTGATGTGGGTGAGCGCCCCGACCTGGTTGCGGTGGCTGGCCACGACAGGCAGGACCACGTAGAAGAGGAACAAGAAGACCAGGAGGGTGCCGACGCTGAGCCGCACGTCGCGGCGCACGAAGGGCCCCCGATGCCACCAGCGGTCCCGTTGGGCGCCGCCTGCCGGTTCTCGAGCCGGCCCGTCTGCCGTCGTGGCCTCCATCACTCACATGTTGGCACGGCGCGACCCCTTGGACCTGCCATGCTGAGTACGTGTCAGACCCCGAGGAGCAGCACGAGGGCAGTGGCGGCAACCCGCCGACAGTCGTGAGCGTGTCCGAGGTCGAGCGCCTCGACCGCCGCGTGGGACCAGACGCCCCGCGCCGAGATCGACTCTTCGCTGCAGCATCGGCCAAAGGTGTGCCGCTCCGCACGATCCTGACCATCGATGCGGTGGTGATCACCACCTGGGTCCTCTACCGCCTGCTCGGGCGGCTGCGCGAGGTGATCCTCTGGGTCCTGATCGCCGGCTTCATCGCACTCGTCTTGAATCCTGCAGTCGCGGCCCTGCAGCGGCGTCGGTTCCGACGAGGGGCAGCGGTCGGCGTGGTGTTCGTCACTGCGGTCCTGATCTTCGGTGGACTGCTCGCCCTGTTCGGCTATCCCTTGGTCAACTCGCTCACCCGCGTGGCCGAACGACTCCCGACCATGGTGGACCAGGTGCAGCGGGGCCACGGGTGGCTGGCCCATTCCCTCCAGCGGTTCGGTCTCCTCGCCTGGGTGCAGAAGAACGCCCCCAAACTCAAGGAGTACGCCAACAATCTCGGCAAACCGGCGTTGTCCCTGGGTGCCAACCTGAGCAGGGCGGTCATCACGACGATCGTCTCGCTGACCACCATCGCCTTTCTCTCGCTCTTCATGCTCTTGGAGGCCCCGGCGCTGCGCAAAGGGCTGCTCGGGGCGATGCACCCCAAACTCCGCGAGACGGTGTCGGATGTGTCGGCGACCGTCTCTCGTTCGGTGACGGCCTATGTACTCGGCACGGCGGCGATGGGACTGCTGTTCGGCCTCGTCATCTTGGTGACCATGGTGATCATGGGCGTGCCGTTCGCCCTGCTGATCAGCTTGTGGGTCGCGTTGGTGGCGATGATCCCGCTGGTTGGGGGCCTCATCGCCGGCTTGCCGGCGGTCGTTCTGGCGTTCCTGCACTCCCCGACAGCCGGCGTGGTCACCCTCATCGTCTTCATCGGCTTCCAGTTGGTGGAGAACCACTTCCTCTACCCGGTGGTGATGAGCAGAACCGTCAGGATGAACCCGCTGTGGGTTCTGCTGGCGGTGCTGATCGGGGCCAATCTGGGTGGTGTCTTCGGGTCGACCCTCGGGGCGCTGACCGGTGCATTGGTGGCCATTCCAGTGGGCGGCGCTGTCCAGGTGATCTTCCGGGAGATTTGGGAGCGGACACGCCCCGTTCCGGTGGGATCGACGTGGACCGGTTCTCCGTCTGATGAAACGTCGGGCGAGGGCGTGCCAGGAGACCGGCATGCGGTCGTTCCGCAACGTGGTGCCGAGGTCTCCGCCGACCCGAACGTGTGACCCATCGGTGGGTCTCGTATGCTGACCGGATGGAAGTCCTGGTGGTCCTGCCCACCTATAACGAACTCGAGAACATCGACCACGTGCTCCGGCGGATCCGGGCGGCGCTCCCGGCGGCCACCGTCCTCGTCGTCGACGACGGAAGTCCTGACGGCACTGCGGATGCTGCCGAGATCTTGGGTAAGGAGCTGGGGGCAATCGAGGTCATGCGCCGGCCCGGCAAGTCTGGTCTCGGAAGCGCCTATCGGGCCGGGTTCCGTTGGGGCCTCGACCGAGGGTTCGACGCATGCATCGAGATGGATGCCGACCTGTCTCACGAACCCGAAGCACTTCCTACCCTCGTCGCTCCTCTGGTTGATGGCAACGAGCTGGTCATCGGATCCCGCTACGTACCCGGTGGGGTCATCCCCAACTGGTCATGGGACCGACGCCTGCTCTCCCGCGGCGGCAACCTGTACGCCTCTGCGCTGCTCGGCCTAGGGGTTGCCGACACCACTGCAGGGTTCCGCGCCTATGCCGCGCCCCTGCTTCGGCGGATCGATCTCGACTCCGTGCGGGCCGAGGGATACGGCTTCCAGATCGAGATGACCTATGCCGCCCGAAGGGCGGGTGCATCGATCGTCGAAGTCCCCATCAGCTTTGTCGACCGGGTGGAGGGCGAGTCGAAGATGTCGACCCACATCGTGGTCGAAGCACTGGGCCTCGTGACGCTGTGGGGTCTCCAACGCCTAGTCCGCTCCATCCGGGGACAGCCCCAGGTGGCTCGGGTCTGATGCGCCTGGAGTGACACAGCACGTCCGAGACGTGCCTGGCTCGGTCGCGTGGACGGTGCGCCCGTGATCGCCAGAGCACTGGCAACCATCGACCAGGGGAACGGGCCGCCGGTCTTGCTCCTGCACGGGCAGCCCGGTTCTGGCGCCTCATGGGCTCTGGTGACGGATCGTCTGGCGGGCGAGTTCCGCGTCATCGCCCCGGACCGTCCGGGCTATGGCGTTACGGACGGTGAGGCCGGCGGGCTGGCCCACAACGCGTCGCTGGCCGGTGACCTGCTGGACGCCTTGGGAACGGGCCCTGTCACGGTGGTCGCCCACAGCTGGTCCGGGGGAGTAGCTGCGCTTCTGGCGGATCACCGGCCCGACCTCGTCCACTCACTCGTATTCGTGGGGGCGGCCTGTACTCCTGACAGCCTGGACGAGACCGACAGGATGCTCGCATGGCCGTTCATCGGCGAGGTCATGACCGTGGCCGGGCTGCTGGCGCTTGGCGAAGTGCTGCCGAGGGTGCGCCGACTTGCCCCCAGGATGCCGCTTCGGATCCGGGAGCAGTTCCTCGCCGCACTTCCCGACCAGGGCGTGCTGGGCGGAGAGCGGGGCGCCCTCGGGCGCCACCGACGGACCTTCGTCATCGAGCAGCGGGCTCTGCTCGATGAACTCCCCGCCGTCTCGGCTGCACTAGGCCGGATCCGAGTGCCGACTGCGGTGGTGGTGGGGGAGTGGGACCTGGTGGTGCGTCCTCGAGCGGCGCGCTCCTTGGCGGGCGCCATTGCTGGTGCCGAGTTGATCGAGTTCCCCCGGGCGGGGCACTTCGTGGCACGCGAT
>CAININ010000238.1 GCA_903849265.1 uncultured Acidimicrobiaceae bacterium | reverse complement strand
GTGGCTGTCGTGGCCGTGGCCGTCATGGCACGCCCTTGTCGGGTGCCGCTGCGATCGCTCTTGTGGTGGGCGGCATCCCTCGTCCTCGTCGGAAACGCGATCGCCATCTTCAACGCCCACATCTACGGCGGCGCCTTCAAGACCGGCTATGGCGCCGGGGTGATCACCTTTTCGGTGAGTGCCATCGGTCCCAACCTGCGGATCATGCCGAAGCTCCTGGTCGAGGCGGTTCCTGGTCTGCTGTTGGGACTGAGCGCCCTGGGGTGGATGGCCGTACGCGTCGTCCGGAGCCGGTCGGGGTCGATCGAGACCGACACAGCCCGCCGCTGGCGTACCGACGCCGTAGTCGGGGCATGGCTTGCCGCGGGGTGGCTGGCTACCTGGGGCCTGTACTCGGCCTACACGTGGACGGCGCAGACAGGTGGCGGCGGTGGACCTGGCGGGCTGCGGGGTAGCGGAGGTCCGGGCGGAGGGCTACACCTGCCCGCCGGGATGCATCTGCCAGCTGGCCTGCATCTACCTGCCGGTGTGCACTTGCCCGCCGGTGTGCACCTTCCCAACGGCGCCATGGTGGGAGGGCTGAACGGCATCCATCTGATCCGCTTCTATCTTCCGGCCATGGGGCTCATCGCCCTGCTGGGGGCCTGGCTGCTCGTACAGCTGCCGAAGTGGCTGCCGGTCATCGTCCTCGCGGTGCTCAGCGTCCTCGGAGTCCTGTCTTTTCACAGCCTGACCGCAGGTAGCGGGTTCGGATCAGGCGGTCCCGGCGGTGGTGGATCTCCGATCGGCGGGCCTGGAGGATTCCCAACAGGGGGACCGGGTGGATTCCCGGGGGCTGCGAACGGTGGCCCACCTGGCGGGTTCGGCCCGCCCCCGTCCGGGGTGCAGCCCTAGCGCCGCAGCCAACTGCTCGGCTCTCGGCTGGCGGCGAGGGATATGAACATCCTCCTGACGATGAACAGACCACGCAGAGCGGGTGACGGGAATCGAAGCCTTAGGCCAGAGTGAACGTGGTGTGATCGTTCCAAACGACCACTTGGTCGAAACCCTCGGACCACAGTTCCTCAACAGTCACCACAGCGTGCTTTCCGTAGAACATTTCAAGGACCTCGTTGGGAACCGGGTGGCTACGTTGCCTATTGCGCCGGTGCAACTCGGTCAGTGACAGCGAAGATGAGAGAAGGGCCACTGCGCGAATGCCACCCCGGTGAGCGCGTCTGACCTGGGCCTTCCGGACCTTCTTGTTGAGCCCGGTGGAGTCTCGAACCACGCTTTGGCCGGCGATCATTCTGGCCTCCTCGAGCCGCCTTGCCTCCTGCTCGACTTCGCTCCCCTCGAGGATGTCGGGTCTCCCATAGAGCTTCTTCCGGATCACGTCCAGGCTGATGACACCCACCGCCGGCAGTCCCGCGTCGAGGAGCGCTGGAATCAAGACGGTCGACTTTCCGCGCCCGGGAACAGCGATGACGATGCCCTGAAACGGCCCGACGAGCATCGCGGTTCTCGAGCCGCGCGGCTTGAACGGCCGGCTGGCACGAGGCGACACGGAGACTTCCGTCAACCCCCGGGAGCCTGGTCCATCCGGTGGCTTCATGGGCGCCTTTGCACGAACTTGCGCCCATTTTCCTCGAAAAGTTCCGCCAGCTTCTCCCATGCCAGTCGATACTCCGTCCCTTTGGAGTATGCGGGTCGCCAGTCGACAGTCCCCTTACTGAAGTGTAGTTCGCCAAGCTTCTTGCCGGCGGATCGGACTTCAAGCTCGAAGTCTTTGCTGCTGATGCTTACCTTCTGCAGGTGGAGTGCCAGTTCGTGCTGAGCCATGCAAGATCTTACATATCGTGGGCGGAATTCTGACTGGTATTCCGATCCTCAGCGGGACGTGATTGTCGTGTCGCCCGCTCGGTTCCCTGGATGTCACGCTGGCGACTACTTGATGCCAGGATGACCGCAGCGTTGCGGTTGCTCAGTCACCAAGTGACACCACTCAGCGGGACGTGATCTTCGAGGCCCCGAGAGCGGGTGACGGGAATCGAACCCGCGTGTCCAGCTTGGGAAGCTGGCGCTCTACCATTGAGCTACACCCGCGATGAGAAGAACACACTATCGTCTGTCGGGCATGGTTCTCTCTGATCGCTCTATACGCGAGGCGCTCGCCTCTGGCCACATCGTCATCGACCCCTTGGATGACTCGTGCATCCAGCCTTCGTCGGTCGATCTGCATGTGGACCAGTACTTCCGCCTCTTCCGCAACCACACCAGCCGGGTCATCGACGTCCGCGAGGATCAAGAGGACCTGACCGAGCTCGTCGATGTGGGTGATGATCCGCTGATCCTCCACCCCGGTGAGTTCGTCCTGGGCTCCACCACCGAAAAGGTGACGCTGCCGGCCGATCTTGTGGCCCGCCTCGAGGGCAAGTCCTCGCTCGGGCGCCTCGGCCTGCTGATCCACTCGACGGCAGGGTTCGTCGACGCCGGATGGGACGGGCACCTCACACTCGAGCTGTCGAACGTCGCCAACCTGCCCATCACCGTCTACCCGGGCATGAAGATCGGCCAGATCAGCTTTCTGCAGATGACGACGCCCGCCGACAAGCCGTACGGCTCGGACGGGCTCAAGTCGAAGTATCAGGGCCAGTGGGGCCCGACCCCGAGTCGGTACGCCGACAACTTCCGCGCCTGACGGCCGGATTGTCCCCCCTATCCTGACCCTGTCTACGATTTGTTACCCGTGAGTAACTCCCAGGAGGAACTGCAGTGGCCATCAGACTGATTCTCGGACTCGGCATCACGTTCGTGATGCTCGCCATCGCGGGTCGGCGCTTCTACTGGCTGGGCAGCCTCATCACCTCCGGCCAGCCAGCCGTTCCGAGCCGGGCCAAGGACATCCCCGCCCGTCTCAAAGCCGAGCTGGTCGAGGTGGCCGGACAGAAGAAGCTCCTCCAATGGACCGTGCCGGGAGTGGCCCACTTCTTCACCATGTGGGGCTTCACTGTCCTGACCCTCACCATCATCGAGGCGTTCGGCTGCCTGTTCGCCCGCTCCTTCGCCATCCCGCTCATCGGCAACCTGGCCATCATCGGGTTCCTCGAGGACTTCTTCGCCGTGGCGGTCATCTTGTCGCTGCTCGTCTTCATCGCCATCCGGGTGAAGCACTCCCCCAAGCGTGAGAACCGCCGGTCCCGCTTCTTCGGGTCGCACACGGGTGCGGCCTGGCTGGTCCTACTGGCCATCTTCGGCGTGATCCTGTCTCTTCTGCTCTACCGGGCCGCACAGGTCAACACCGGCTTCTTCCCCTTCGGCCAATGGGCCTTCGCCTCGCACACGCTCGCCCGGGTGCTGGCCCCGCTCGGAACGGGCGTCAACAGCGTCATCGAGACGGTCGCCCTGCTCCTCAACATCGCCGTCATCATGGGCTTCCTGGTCTTCGTCTCCTACTCGAAGCATCTCCACATCTTCCTGGCCCCGATCAACGTCGCCACGTCGCGTCGGCCCCGGGCACTCGGCGCACTTGCCTCCACGCCGGACATGTCCATGGAGGACGTCGGCGACGACGACGAAGTCGTCTTCGGAGCCGGACGCATCGAGGACTTCTCCTGGAAGCAGCTCCTCGACATGGCCACCTGCACGGAGTGCGGCCGCTGCCAATCGCAGTGCCCGGCCTGGAACACCGGCAAGCCACTGTCGCCGAAACTGCTCATCATGGATCTGCGCGACAACATGTTCGCCAACGCCGATCGCATCATGCAGCGCAACCGTGCCGCCGGCGTAGAGGTCGAGACCCTGGTCGGCAACATCATTGACCCTGATGTGCTGTGGTCGTGCACCACGTGCGGTGCCTGCGTCGAGCAGTGCCCGGTGGACATCGAGCACATCGACACCATCATCGACATGCGCCGCTACCAGGTTCTGATGGAGTCCGAGTTCCCGTCCGAGGCCGGGCTCATGCTCCGCAACGTCGAAAACCAGGGCGACCCGTGGGGTCTTGGCGGATCCAAGCGGACCGAGTGGACCGCCTCGCTCGACTTCGAAGTCCCGGTCATCACCGGCACCATCCCCGACGACATCGAGTACCTCTACTGGGTGGGCTGTGCCGGCTCCCTCGACGAGCGGGCTCGCAAGGGTGCGCAGGCCACGGCCCGCATGCTCCATCGCGCTGGGGTCACCTTCGGCATCCTCGGCCCCAAGGAGTCGTGCACCGGGGACCCGGTCCGGCGACTGGGCAACGAGTACCTGTACCAAGAGCAGGCGGCCAAGAACATCGAGACCCTCAACTCTGCCGGGGTCAAGAAGGTCATCGCCACCTGCCCCCACTGCTTCAACACGCTGGCCAACGAGTACCCGTCCCTTGGCGGCAACTACGAGGTCATCCACCACAGCCAGCTGCTCGACCACCTGGTCCAAGAGGGACGGCTGACCCCGGGCGGCGGCTACAAGGGAACCGTCACCTACCACGACCCCTGCTACCTCGGTCGCCACAACCGGGTGTTCGACGAGCCCCGTTCGGTCATCGACGCCATCCCTGGCGCCAAGCAGGTCGAGATGAAGCGCTGCCGGGAGAAGGGCTTCTGCTGCGGCGCCGGCGGCGCCCGCATGTGGCTCGAGGAGAGCATCGGCACCCGGATCAACATGGAGCGCACCGGTGAGGCCATCGACACCGGGGCCGATGTGGTCTCGACGGCGTGTCCGTACTGCATGATCATGCTGGACGACGCGGTGCGGGCCAATGCCAAGGAAGACGACGTCCGCGTCCTGGACCTGTCGCAGCTTCTCGAGGAGTCGATGAACGAGGCGGTGTCCGTGGGTGCGAGTGCACCGGCATCGTCCGAGCCCGTTGCGGTCGAGGAGACCACCACCGACGAGTGAGGGCGCGGGCCACGGCCTGCGGCGGGTCAGACGTGGTGTTTCGCCAGGGCGTGATCAGCAGGGCGTGAACAGCAGGCCCCGATCAGCAGGGCGTGATCAGCCGAAGGCTTTGGCGTCGGCCTCGCGCAAGCGTGTGGCCAGTGCCGACAGGAGCTTGCGGGCGATGGTGGGCACCGACTCCAGGAGGCCGTTGAACTGCCGCTGGGACATGATCAGCACGTCCATGTCCGTTTCCGTCACGACCGAGGCCGAACGAGGGCGGCGGTCGAGGAGGGCCAGCTCGCCGAAGTGGTTGCCAGCGCCGAGTGTGGCGACCTTTTTGCCGTTGCGGGTGACGGCCGCGGTGCCGTCCACGATGATGAAGAACTCCTGGCCGATCCGGCCTTCTTCCACCAGGACCTTGCCGGCGGGCACCGAAAGAGAGTCCAGTGAGGACCTGATCTTGCGGAGCTCGGCACCTGTGCAACTCGAAAAGAGCCAGATGGATTTGAGGTCGGTCGCTTTCGGTCCGGGAGCCATGGGCGCAGCGTAGCGCCGTGGGGGCGCCGGAGCAGTTGTGATCGACAGAGCGTCAGTTCACTCCGAATGGTGGCAGCGCCGGGCCCGAGCCGTCAAAGGGCTTCTGCACCGCGCTCGCCGGTGCGGACCCGTATCAGCTGCTCCACGGGCAGGACCCAGACTTTGCCGTCCCCGATCTTTCCGCTTACCGCGGCATCGACGATGGCGTCGGTCACCTCGAGCACCTGTGAATCGTCGACCACGACCTCGAGCCGGATCTTCGGGACGAACTCGACTTCGTACTCAGCACCCCGGTACACCTCGGTGTGGCCCTTCTGTCGACCGAATCCTTGGGCTTCGCTGATCGTCATCCCGTGGACGCCGAGCGACTTCAGGGCCTCCTTGACGTCGTCGAGCTTGAACGGTTTGAGCACCGCCACGACCAGTTTCATGTTGTCCGTCTCCTTGTCGCTCGCCATTCTTCCGCTATCTGCCCGTAGAGGCGAAGCGCGCTTAGTGGTGCCAGTCAATAGGTACGGCCATGCTTCGTGTCACATACCGGCCGGCCGAGGGGTTCGAAGGTGGCCGCAGCGGGCAAATTCATGCACAGAGAACAGCAAAATTGCCCCTGACCTCGGACGTTACCAGTTCACACGCCCGCAATACTTGGGCAACAGCCGCGAAACATTGCTGCTCCACACTGTTCCTCGCCGCCCAGGATCCTGACGCGGTTCAAGAAACGAAAAGGAGCGGCATGCACCTCGATACCGGCGATACCGCCTGGATATTGGCGAGTACGGCACTCGTGCTACTGATGACTCCAGGACTGGCTCTGTTCTACGGAGGCATGGTCCGGGCCAAAAACGTGCTCGGCATGATCATGCAGAACTTCGTGGCCATCGCGGTTGTCAGCCTCGTATGGGTCTGGGTGACATACAGCCTCGCCTTCGGGCCCGACTGGGGCGGCCACGGGATCATCGGAACGTTCCACTTCTTCGGAATGTCGAACGTCAACGACGCTCCGCCCGGTTACACCCTCACCATTCCCGCCGTGCTGTTCATGGCGTTCCAGATGATGTTCGCCATCATCACTCCGGCCCTGATCACCGGGGCCAGCGCGGACCGGCTGAAGTTCGGAAGCTTCATCGTGTTCATCACGATCTGGTCGGTCGTCGTCTATGCACCCGTTGCCCACTGGGTCTTCGACCCCAACGGATGGCTCTTCAAGCGAGGGGCTGAAGACTTCGCCGGTGGGACTGTGGTCCACATCAACGCTGGTGTCGCCGGACTGGCGGTGGCCCTGGTCGTAGGTCGTCGCAAGGGCTGGCCCAAGAAGGCCATGCCACCGCACAACGTGCCGATGATCCTGCTGGGTGCCGGACTCCTGTGGTTCGGATGGTTCGGTTTCAACGCCGGATCCGCCCTGGGTGCCAACCTGCTGGCTTCCAATGCCTTCGTCAACACCAACACGGCAACTGCGGCTGCACTGCTCGCATGGATCCTGACCGAGCGAATCCGGGACGGAAAGCCGACGACACTCGGTGCGGCCTCAGGAGCGGTGGCCGGCCTCGTCGCCATCACGCCGGCGTGCGGGTACGTCAACGTCGTCGGGGCCACGATCATCGGCCTCGCCGCCGGTGTCATCTGCTGCCTGGCGGTGCGGCTCAAGTTCGCCCTCAAGCTCGATGACGCACTCGACGTCGGCGGGGTCCACTTCATCGGTGGAGTCCTCGGTGCCCTGCTGATCGGCTTCTTCGGGACCAAGGCGATCGGTGGAGTCAACGGAGCGTTCCACGGCGGTGGCTTCGGCCTCCTCGGCGAGCAGGCGTTGGCTGTCGTAGTCGTGGCCGTCTACTCGTTCGTCGTATCGTGGCTGCTGGCCATGGCCATCAAGAAGACGATCGGGTTCCGGATCAGCGACGAGCAGGAAGACGAGGGCATGGATCTGAGTCTGCACGCAGAGACCGCCTACGAGTTCTCGCCGTCCTTCGGAGGCAGTCAGATCTTCGGAAAGCGTGAGACGTCCGAGCAAGGGAGTGCAAAGTGAAGTTGATCGTCGCAGTGATCAAGCCGTTCAAGTTGGATGAGGTCAAGGACGCCCTGACCGAGGCGGGCATCCACGGGCTCACCGTCTCCGAGGTCCAGGGCTTCGGTCGACAGAAGGGCCACACCGAGGTCTACCGGGGTGCCGAGTACCAGGTCGACTTCATCCCCAAGGTCCGGATCGAGGTCGTGGTGGACGACGACAGGGTGGCGGATGCGACCGAAACGATCGCCGACACCGCCCGCACGGGCAAGATCGGCGACGGCAAGATCTGGGTCATCCCCGTTGAGGAGGCGGTCCGGATCCGTACCGGCGAGCGGGGTTCGGACGCCCTCTAGGGGCCGGCCCGGGGACGGCGCGTCCCGAGATCCTGCCGGGAGAGGCCCCCCTTCTCCCGGCGGTGCAGCATCCGCCAGGATCCCCCCTCCGGGCGGCGGAGCAAGACGAGAGGCCGGCCCAGTGGGCCGGCCTCTCGTTGCGTCAGTTCGTCAGTCTGCCCGGCACGGGAGCACCTGCGCCGGAGTGCCTCAGCCAGCCTGGCGCCGGACGGCCTCGGCGGCGGCCTCGGCGGCGGCCGTGTCCCCGAGGAATCCGTGCGATACGACCGACAGGTCGTCGGCCAGCACATAGCGATACGGGATGCCGGTCGGGATCTCGAGTCCCACGATGTCGTCGTCGCCGATTCCCTCGATGTGCTTGCGCAGGGCCCGGAGGCTGTTGCCGTGGGCGACCACCAGCACCGCCCCGCCGCGAGCGCCCTCGGACAGGAGGTCGGGCACGATGGCGTCGGACCAGTAGGGGACGCAACGGGCGACGACGTCGGCCAGGCACTCGGTCAACGGGAGTTCGTCTAAGGGGATGTCGCGGTAGCGGGGGTCGCCCGAGGGGTCGTGGGCGTCGCCGCGCTCGACTGGAGGCGGCGGGGTTCCGTAGCTGCGGCGCCACTCCTTGACCTGCGCTTCGCCGTGCAGCGCGGTGGTCTCTTTCTTATTGAGACCCTGCAGCGCCCCGTAGTGGCGTTCGTTGAGCCGCCAGTGGCGCTTGGCCGGGAGCCACGAGCGACCAGCCGTGTCGAGGGTCAGGTTGGCCGTGCGGATGGCCCGGGTGAGGAGCGAGGTGTGAACCACCCGCAGGTCGAGGTTGGGTTCGGCTGCCAAGAGCAGCCCGGCCTGCTTTGCCTCTGACACGCCCTGCTCGGTGAGGTCGACGTCATACCAGCCGGTGAAGAGGTTTTCGGCGTTCCAGAGGGACTGACCGTGGCGGAGGAGGACCAATTGCGGCATGAGAGGAGCGTATCCCGGCCCTGGCAGCCTCTGCTTCACGAGAATCATTCAACAAAGTTGTTGCATAGACACTCAACTTTGCTATAGTGGTTTCTGGAGTCGAAAGCCCGACGCTCCAGAAGTGCAAGTAGTCGGGAGCGCGGCAGCGCCCCTAGGGGCGAGTCGCACGAGTCGAGCAGTAACGGTCGTGGCGACACGGACGGACCGAAGTGACAGGCAGCATGACGAGCCCCGGGCCCGCAGAGGGCGGGGGAGTAGGAGGCAGGACAATGGCCAAGGCCGTAGGAATCGATCTCGGGACGACCAACTCGGTCGTCGCCGTACTGGAGGGCGGCGAGCCCGTCGTCATCCCCAATGCCGAAGGTGGGCGCACCACGCCCTCCGTCGTGGGCTTCGCCAAGTCCGGCGAGGTGCTCGTCGGCGAAGTGGCCAAGCGCCAGGCCATCACCAACCCCGACCGGACCATCCGGTCGGTCAAGCGCCACATGGGCTCCGGCTGGACCGTCGACATCGACGGGAAGGACTACACGCCTCAGGAGATCTCGGCCCGGATCCTCGGCAAGTTGAAGCGCGACGCTGAGGCGTTCCTCGGCGACACCGTCAACCAGGCCGTCATCACAGTGCCGGCCTACTTCGATGACGCCCAGCGCACCGCCACCAAGGAAGCGGGCGCCATCGCCGGCCTCGAAGTGCTCCGGATCATCAACGAGCCGACAGCTGCAGCACTGGCCTACGGGCTCGACAAGGAAGGCGCCGACCAGACGGTCCTCGTCTTCGACCTCGGCGGCGGGACGTTCGACGTGTCGGTGCTCGAGATCGGTGACGGCGTGTTCGAGGTCAAGTCGACTTCGGGCGATTCCAAGCTCGGTGGCGACGACTGGGATCAGAAGGTCATCGACTGGCTGGTCAAGTCGTTCAAGGACACCGAGGGCGTGGATCTGTCGACCGACAAGATGGCCACCCAACGTCTCCAGGAGGCCGCCGAGAAGGCCAAGATCGAGCTCTCCTCGGTCCAGGAGACCCAGATCAACCTGCCTTTCATCACCGCGACGTCCGAGGGCCCGAAGCACCTGGACCTCAAGTTGACCCGGGCTCAGTTCAACGAGCTCACGGCCGACCTGGTGGAGCGGTGCAAGGGTCCCTTCGACATGGCCATCGCCGACTCCGGCCTGTCCAAGTCCGACATCGACCACGTCGTGCTGGTCGGCGGATCTACACGGATCCCCGCCGTTCAGGAGTTCGTCCAGTCGCTCACCGGCAAGGAGGCCCATAAGGGCGTCAACCCGGACGAGGTCGTCGCCATCGGCGCGGCCGTCCAGGCCGGCGTGCTGAAGGGCGAAGTCAAGGACGTGCTCCTGCTCGACGTGACGCCGCTGTCGCTCGGCATCGAAACCAAGGGAGCGGTCATGCACCGCCTGATCGAGCGGAACACCACCATTCCCACCAAGCGCAGCGAGGTGTTCACCACCGCGGACGACAACCAGCCGTCCGTCGAGGTCCACGTGCTGCAGGGTGAGCGCGAGATGGCGATGTACAACAAGACCCTGGGCAAGTTCCAGCTGGTCGACCTGCCCCCGGCTCCGCGCGGCGTCCCTCAGATCGAGGTCACCTTCGACATCGACGCCAACGGGATCGTCCACGTGTCGGCCAAGGACCGGGCCACCGGCAAGGAGCAGTCGATGACCATCACCGGCCAGTCGTCGCTGGCCAAGGACGACATCGAGCGCATGGTCAAGGACGCCGAGGCCCACGCTGAAGACGACCGCAACCGCAAGGAAGAGGCCGAAGTCCGCAACAACGCCGACTCGCTCGTCTACCAGACCGAAAAGCTCCTGAAGGATCAAGGAGAGAAGTTCGAAGGTGACGAGAAGGAGAAGGTCGAGTCTGGGTTGTCCAGCCTCAAGGAGGCCCTGGCCGGCAGCGATGTCGAGGCCATCAAGACCTCGACCGAGACCTTGCTCTCGGCCAGCCAATCGTTCAGCCAGCGTCTCTACGAAGAGGCAGCCAAGGAGAGCGCGTCGGCCCCAGGCGGCGAGGTTCCGGCCGAAGAGGTCAATGACGACGAGGTCGTCGACGCAGAGATCGTCGACGAGAAGGGCTGATCGTCGATGAC
>CAININ010000237.1 GCA_903849265.1 uncultured Acidimicrobiaceae bacterium | reverse complement strand
CTGACCGGGGCCCATTCGGCCGAGGAGCTAGCCGAGGCGCCCCACACCCATCTGCTCGGATCGGTGCGCGAGCTCCCCGAACTCCTGTTGAGCTGAACGCTCCAGGCCGTCAGTTCAGGCCGTCGGCCCTGGACCCGGCCCAGTGAGAACCCGCCCCCAGATCACCCCTACGGAGTGTTCGCACTGGTCCCTCAGGGTGAAGATGTTGGTGGCTACCCGTGGGGACTACAACTTGGCCAGGGACGCACGTGACGGCGTTCGTCTGCGTCTACCAAGGACTGCTGTGGAACTCAGAACAGTGGCGACTTCGGAACCAAGGTGATCGCCATGTCGATAATCGCCGAACAGCGCGTGCCATCCTCGACGAGTTCTTCCTGGGAGATCGATGGCGTCCCGATTTCGGGATACTCGGCTTCCCCTCGCCGGCGTCGCATCCGATCGAAGGGCCGAATCGTTCCACCCATCGGCGGATCGAACTGAGCCATCGTCGCCTCGTATACGGCGATGTGTCCGCCTCTTGTCGTCCTGCGCAAACCCTGGATGGCTAGGAGCGACTCGAGCGCTTTGCGGGCCCCTGCGTAGCTGGCGGCGTACGCCCCTTCGGGGTCGTTCTGGCGAGTAACCACCGAACTCTCCAGGTGGGCGCGTGCTTCGTTCAGGAGCCGAGCTGCGTGTTCCTCGCTAGCCGGCACCTTCTGCAGTTCGTTGGAGTCAAGCATGCGTTCGATGGTGCCTCGTCCCTGATCCCAGATGGTCACCCTGCCGCCTGCAGCGCTACCCACGCGAGGCAGCCGTGCCGGAAGCAAGGTCAAGGTGCACCTGTGGTCGCTCCCTGATGGACAGGATGAACGGATTCAGAAGGTTCTCGTCAGTCCACGTAGCCGAGGACACCCTGCGGATGTTCACGGGGATTCTGACGGTGCCCTGCGCCTCCCTCGCTATCCCATCCAAAGTGTCGAGGTCGATATCGCCGATGACGAGGACGTCGACGTCATGGGGAGCTGCACCAGGCTCTCCGTTGAAGCGGGCTGCCCAGGATCCGTAGATGTACGCATCGACGATGCCTGGCACGCCGGACAGCAGATCCGTCAAAACAGGGACTGGCCCGTACGTCACTGCCAGAAGGTCTGAGAGTGCCTGCATGATCGGGCTGTCGCCCGCGGCGCGAATGAACCGACAGTTTGCACGTCGCTCATCGAGGATCAGCCCCGCTTCGACCAAGCGCGACGCCTCGTACTGGATTGCCCGAGGTGTCGCATCGAGGATGCGCGCCGCTTCACTCAGGCTGTAGCTCTGGTTGGGATGGAGACACAGGAGCGCCAACAGCTCACCCTGCGTTTGCGACCTCAGAAGTGGCAGGAGCGGTGGTGGTGGTGTTCTCATAAGATGTACGGTATCGTACATTTTAAACGTATTCCCAGTTGATTTGAGTTCGTCCCCTTCAGTGGAGGTCTGCTGCATCATTCCCTTTCCGCAGGGCGATGGCTCTGCCCGACATGCAGCGTTCTATCCAGGTGTGACGACCCTGCCGCCGGGACCAGACGCAGCCCCGCCCCTGCCAGCCGTGTCCCCCAGCCCCGCACTGCCAACCGTGTCCGGCAGCCCTGGCGTCAGCCCGGCCCGCTGCAGCTCACTCCAAGGAGTGGAGGCGATCGAACCCGACGATGCGGCCCACCGCTACACCCGCCGCCTCCTTCGCATAGAAGGGGATGGTCGCGAGCCCGGTGATCGGCGAAGTCTGGGTCGGCGTCGGATACGGGGTGAGTCCCACAGCAGAGGCGATGCCCAGACTGCGAGCCTCGTGGAACTTGTCCGTCACCATCAGGACTGTGGTGTCGCCGTGGGCGATCAGCGTGGTCGCCGCCTCGGACAAGTTCTGCCAAGAGTCCCGACCACCGGCCTGGAGGATGTCACGCGCCGGGATTCCCATCGCCACCAGATAGCGGGCCGAGGCCTGCGACTCGGTGAAGGCGTCCCCTGGCTCCTTCGACCCGGTCACCATGATCGTGGACGCGTAGTGCTGGTGCCAGAGCAGGGCCGCCTGGTCGAGACGGGCCCGCAGGTCCGGCGAGGGGACTCCGTCGTACTGCGCCGCTCCCATGACCACGATGGCGCCAGCGGGCCGGGGTTGGTAGCGCTGGCCCGTCTTCCACACCTGAAAGGCAGTCACGCCCAGGTAGACGATGGCGGCCACGAGCACCCACGTGACCAGCCGGAACAGCAAGCGGAGGAAGCGGAAGCCGAACAGGATGTGACCTGGATGGACCGGGATCAGCGGACCGGACCGGGAGCGTGCACCCGGACCGTCATGCGTCGGGGGTGACGTCAGGAGTGACGTCAGGGGCAAAGTCAGGAGTCCCGCCGGCGGCCACGAACTTGGCGGCCGAGCGCAACCGAGTCAGTGTTCGATCCGGCCCCAGCACCTCGAGGGCCTCGAACAGCGGCGGTCCTACCCGCCGCCCGGTCACCGCGATGCGGATCGGCGCCTGGGCCTTGCCCAGCTTGCGCTCCACCGACTCGGCCACGGCCAGCGTTGCCGCATGGAGGGAGGCGGCGGTCCAGTCATCGGCCAACGCGGCATACGACTCGATGGCCGCCTCGAGGATCCCGAGTGCGCCATCGTCACCGGCCATGGCCTTGGCCCACGCCTCGGGGTCGAACTCAGGAGTGTCGAGGAACAAGAAGTCGACCATGGCCGGCACCTCGCCCAGCACCGTCACCCGCTCTTGGATCACCGGGGCCATGGCCGTGAAGACCCCCTCGTCGAACGCCTCGTCGGGCCACGGCGCGGCGTCACCAGTCAGCCACGGTCGGCACACTTCGACGAACGCGTCCACGGACAGGGCGCGGATGTACTCGCCGTTCATGTGGGTGAGCTTGGCCACGTCGAAGAACGCCGGGGAGTGGTTGACGTCGTCGAGGGCGAACCACTCGGTCATCTGCGCGGCCGTGAAGATCTCGGACTCGTCGTTGGGCGGGCTCCAGCCCAGCAGACCGAGGTAGTTGACGAACGCCTCAGGCAGGAAGCCCTTGTCGCGGTAGGACTCGACAGCGACCGGGTCCTTGCGCTTGGACAGCTTCTTGCGGGCCTCGTTGACCAGCATCGGCAGGTGGGCGAAGACCGGAAGCGGCGGGGTCGCGGCACCGGCCGCGCCGACGGTTCCATCCGTGGTCCACCCGATCCGGGCCAGGGCTTCCCACAGGAGGATGCACCGGGGAGTGGTCGGAAGCAGGTCCTCGCCCCGGATGACATGGGAGATGGCCATGTCGATGTCGTCGACCACGTTGGCCAGCACGAACAGAGGAGCGCCGGAGCCCTTGACGGCCACGAAGTCGTCCATGGCCGAACACGGGAACTCCACGTCGCCCCGGATGACGTCAGGGACCGTGGTCACGCCGTCGTCGGGGGTGATGAAGCGCAGCGCCCGGCCCTCACCACGAGGGAGACCGAGGCTGCGGCAGTGGCCGTCGTAGCCGGGGGTGAGGATGCCGGCCGCCTTGTTGCGCGCCGTCACCTCATCGTGGGTGCACCCGCAGGCGAACAGCGCTCCTGCATCCCACAGGGCATCGATGGCCTGGTGGTAGCGATCGATCCGTAACGATTGGCGGTACGGACCCTCGTCCGGGTCCATGCCCAGCCAGTGGAGGGCGGACAGGATCCCGTCGACCCACTCCTCGCGGTTGCGCTCGGCGTCGGTGTCCTCGATCCGGAGGACAAAGGTGCCACCGGTGCGGCGGGCCACCAGCCAGTTGAAGAGCGCGGTCCGGGCACTCCCCACATGGAAGTAGCCCGTTGGCGACGGGGCGAATCGAACCCTGGGGGAGTTGTGCGTCACTCCTGTGCTTACTCGTCTTCGACGATGGTGATGGCACCGGTCGGGCAGCCGTTGGCGGCCTGACGGACCGCCTCACGCTGGTCCTCGCCGGGGTTCTCGTTCAGCACGTAGAGGAAGCCGTCGTCACGGACCTCGAAGACCTCGGGGGCGATGCCCATGCACACAGCGTTGCTGGCGCACTCGTCGTAGTCGACAACAATTTTCATGGCGATCCTCCGGGTGTTCGGTGAGGACGCCCACTGTACCGGCCCCCGGGGCAGGTGCCAGAACACCCATCGCCTGGTAGAACTCGACCATGGAGACACGATCGAACCTGTCATCCGTCGACCCGAACGAAGCGGCTCGTCGCCGTCCGCAGGTGGTGGGTGCACTGGCTGGCGCATTGCTCGTCGCCGTCGCCATGACGGCCTCGGCATGCTCGTCCGGTTCGTCGTCCACGGCCACCTCCGCACCGGCCGCGACCACATCGCCCACGTCATCAGGCGCTGCTTCCACCGGGGGCCTCCCCCCGGTCCGTCACGTGTTCGTGATCGTGCTGGAGAACCAGGACTACGCCGCCACATTCGGAAACCCGGCCGCCGACCACTACCTGGCCACCACACTGCCATCTCAGGGAGCCCTTCTCTCCCAGTACTTCGGCATCGGCCACGCCTCGAACAGCAACTACATCGCGCTGATCTCGGGCCAGGCCCCCAACCCGAGCAACCAGGCCGACTGCCAGGTCTTCGCCGACTTCCCGGCTGGCTCCGCCATCGGAGCCGGTGGGCAGATCGACGGTTCCGGCTGCGTGTTTCCGGCGTCGGTGCCTACGGTGGCCGGCCAGCTCGATGCCGCCCACCTGAGGTGGAAGGGATACATGGAGGACATGGGCAACGTCGCGTCCCGAGAGTCGGCCGTGTGCGGGCACCCCGCGGTGGGGGCGGTGGACCTGACCCAGCACGCCGTGCCGTCGGATGGCTACGTCACCCGCCACGATCCGTTCGTCTACTTCCACTCGATCATCGACGACACGGCGCTGTGCAACGCCAACGTGGTGCCGCTCGGATCAGCAACCGGGGCGTTGCCGCCCACCGCCCCGAAGGGCACCACCGGGCTCGCCACCGACCTGGCATCGGTCGCCACCACCCCCAACCTCAGCTTCATCACCCCGAACCTGTGCAGCGACGGGCACGACGCGCCGTGCGTCAACGAGGGCGGTGCAGCCACGGCCGGCGCCAACATCGATGCCTTCCTGTCGGCGTGGGTCCCACGCATCACCGGTTCCCCGGCGTTCAAAAAAGACGGGCTGCTCATCGTGACCTTCGACGAGGCCGACATCATCGGCCCCGGCGCCGACGCCACCGCATGCTGCAACGAACAGCCCGGTCCGGCCTCGGCTCGTCCAGGCATCTCGGGGCCAGGCGGCGGGCGCACCGGCACCCTGCTCCTCTCGCCGTTCAT
>CAININ010000236.1 GCA_903849265.1 uncultured Acidimicrobiaceae bacterium | reverse complement strand
GTCGTCTGCGGTGGGGCCGTCGTCGGCGGTGGGGCCGGCGGCTCGGTCGTGGTCACCGCACCAGATGCCGTTGGCGCTGTCGTCGGTTCGCTGGCTGGTCCGCTGTGCCAACCCCCGGCCGGCGGAGCGGGTGGAGTGGTGGCCGCAGGCGCACTTCGGCTCGGAGCCGGTCCGGAAGCAGGTGGCCGGGTGGTGGGAGCCGCGCCTGGCGGCGCCGTCGTGGTCACCGGCGCCCCAACCTGCGGGTGGCCGGCACGCGAGCCGACCCGAGCAGCCAGCACGGCGTCGAGCTGGTGTTGCGTGGAGGTGAGGCCCACGATGCTCGCGTGCAACTGCTGCTCCTCTGCGGATGCGGCAGCGACAGCGGCCCTCGAGTCGGCAGGGTGGGCTGGCGAGGCACCGGCCACACCGGTGGCCAGGCCCCCTACGGCGATCGCCGTGACTACGACAGTCTTCAGATTCAGCAACATGCCCCTTGACCTATGTTCCGTTCTTACCCTACGGACAGTGAGTAACTAACTACTAAGAGTGATATTAAGCCCACACCATGCACAATGTCCAGAAAATGTTTCCGTTCCGATCGGGAAGTTCGTAGCCACACCGGTACGGGAAGTTCGGACCCCGCCGACGTCGAGGCTCGCAGGCCATGTCGCAGACCATGTCGCAGACCATGTCGCAGATCGAGATCTCCGTGGAGTTGCTGAGGCAGCGCACCAGGAGCACCCGACATGTTCGGGCCGCCACATACTTCTGGTGGCGAATGACCAGGCCGTCGAGACGGGCGGAACCGCGTTCGAGCGCTGGAGGTCGGGACCGGGATGCTGGCCGTGCAGTGCCGAAGGGCTGGCTCAGGCGAGCAGTTCAATCAGGTGAACGACTGGCTCAAGCAGGACTCAGGCCGGGGCCTGGGCGTTCGGCGGTGTCGCCGAAGTCCACACGACACCGACGCACATCTCGTCGGTGGAGCCGTCGCCCCAGGTGACGTAGTGGGGGGCCACCTTGCGCAGCGCCGGTAGCTCCTGGGAGAGCATCGGGTCGTAGGTGCAGGTCATCTGCACCGGCTCCCCGGCCGTCACCTTGATCGGCTTGGCCAGGTTGTAAGCGTGCTGGTTGTGGAAGTCGTAGTGGGGCACGGTGAGAATGGTCCGCGCCTCGGGCGTCCCCGGATTCGCCACCATGGAAAAGCCGACGCCGAGCAGGTGCATGTGAGGTGCCACCCGGACGATGTAGCCGCCGCTGCCCATCGCCTGCGTGCACGACGTCGAGGCACCGGCTGGCGGATCGGTCATGGACCGGCCACACAGGGACTCGATCCCGTTGGCCTCGAGGACCGCCATCGACCCGAACCGCACACCCTGGTTGGCCAGCGAGGCGGCCCGGTCGCATAGCGGACCGGTCACATCCGCCGGACAGGGAATGTCCGGCGCGGCTTCGAACTCCTGGACCCGCAAGGGTTGGATGTGCGTCGATATCGGCACGGTGCGGAGGATCATCGCGTTCTTCACCGGCTTGTGGCCTGTCAGCAGGTTGTAGTGGACCTGCATGATCACCAGGCTCCCGGCCGGGACGGGAAACCCCGTCCCGGCCGGGAACCGTTCCGGGCCAGAACCGGGCGACCAGTTGGACAGCAGGGCCGAACTGGTGAAGTCGCTGAGGGGGGCGTTGGGCAGGGTTCCTGCGCCAAAACAGGTCCAGCCCTTGCCGAAGGCGTGCTGCCGCTTGGCCTGGGCGGCCTTGGACGGCTTCAGCAGGAACAGCGCAGCGTGGTGGTCCTCCTTGCTGCCCGGAAGGAAGACACTCGAGATGATGTACGCGCTCTTGTTGATGTGGGGATCGAGCAGGACGCAGTGGTAGTCGTCAGTAGCCCCGGGCGGCGCCTTGGGCGTATAGGCAGCTGCTGGGGCCAGGCGGATCTCCCTCACGGGGACGGTGGTGGCACCCGAAGCTCCGGCGGATGGTGCTGTGGTCAACCCGACGGCGCCAGCCAGCACGAACGCGGCAAACAAGACGGCCCCCCTGAATCTCCCCATCCCCAAACCGTAGCCTGAGCGGTGTGCCCACTGGGCATCGCGGTGGGGTGAACCCTGCCGAGAGAACCCTGCCGACGAGCCCTGCTCCCAGCCCTGCTCCCAACCCTGCGGTCGCAAGCGGCAGATCGGTACAATCGGATGTCCGCCGACCGAGCGACACTAGAGGAGTCACCATGCTCAGCACCATGCAGGACGGTCCGCTTCTGGTCCGAGGGATCCTCCGCCACGGGCAGCAGGTCTACGGCGACAGCCTGGTCCGCACGATCGTCGACGCCGAAGGCGGGTCGATCGATGCCACGTTCACCCAGGTGGCCGAGCGGGCCGAGCGTTTGGCCAAGGCTCTCACCCGGCTCGGCATCGGGGACTCGGACCGGGTTGCCACGTTCTTGTGGAACAACCAGGCACATTTGGAGGCCTACCTGGCCGTGCCGGCCATGGGGGCGGTCCTGCACACGCTCAATCTGCGCCTGTTCCCCGAACAGCTGGCGTACATCATCAACCACGCCGAGGACCAGGTGATCATCTGCAACGCGTCGATCGCCGGGCTCCTGGCGCAGGTGCGCGACCAGATCCCGAC
>CAININ010000235.1 GCA_903849265.1 uncultured Acidimicrobiaceae bacterium | reverse complement strand
TGATCGACGGCGGACAGGGATCTGAGTCGCTAGGAGAGGATCTCGACCGGGTGGTGGAGTTGACTCGAACCGGCACACGGATCGTCGTCGATGACATGCTCTCCCCCGATGTAGCGGGCCAGGTCCACCACTTCGTCGGGCGGGGGAAGTTGCAGATGACCTGGCCGTCGAGGACCAGCGAGATCGGCGTCTTCGAGACCATCGCCTGAGGCCAGCACGGCCTGAAGCCAGCACGGCCTGAAGCCAGCACGGCCTGAAGCCAGCACGGCCTCCAGTCAGCGCGGCACGCAGGACCAGCGTCGCCGTTGAGCGGACCGACGACAGGAGTTCGTCAGGCGGGGTCGGAGCCCTGCAGCCACCCGGCCCTGTCGACGAGGTCGAGGATCCTGGTGGGTCCGTACAGCGAGATCTGGTCACGAGCCGCCAGCTGCTCTGCCTCGAGGGTGAAGGGGACCATGGAGACCACGGCGAGCCGGGGTGTCCCGAACTCCGTCCGGAGCCCGAGTGCGTCCACCAGGAGCGTCGGGCCGACCTCGGTGCCTGCAGCGAACGGGATGCATCGGACGATGACGAGCTCCATGCTCGGGTCGGCCATGGTGAGGATCGGGCGACCAGGAACGACGCTGCCGGCGATGAAGCCAAGTGCTGAAAAGAGATCGTGCACGACAAGGACGAAGCGGTCAGGGTCGAATTCGGACAGCAGGTCGTAGGCGATCTGTCGCTTCTGTTCGACGGGGAGTACGGCGGGAGGTACCGCTGGCGGGGTTGCAATCGCCACATCCTCGGTCGGTGGGACCGCTACTGCCAGGACTGCTGGCTCCGTGGGGAGCGTTGCCGAGGAGCGCACGCCCGGAGTGACGCCCGGAGTCACGGCCGCTGCACGTACTGGCCTTCGGGCGTTCTTGGCCTTGTGTCGGCTCACGAGCGCCCGCGTCACGACCATGGTGAGTGCCAGAATCCCGGCACACAGATAGAACATGGCGATTAAGGCCCAGACGGCAAGTACGAACGGCAGGAGCAGCAGGAGGAGCCACCAGGGCAGAAGTAGCACGACGAACAGCCGTTTCACCTGGTCGACCTCGCTGCCTTTTCCGTTGCGATGCACGATGCAGCGGTCACCGTCCGCATGCTGCCTTCATGCGGCGTCTGACCCCAGGATCCGCTCTTGGAACCGGATCACGCAAGGATCACGCAGATCCAGGCCGAACACCTCGAGGAGCGTCTTCCCTGTCATCTGCACGAGGGTCACCAGCGCGTCACCGGTCGTGGCTTCGAAGTGCCAGTTCGGGGTGTGAAAGTCGTCCGCCTCCTTCCATCCGAGCGCTGCCAGTGCATCGAGCTGACCTTCGTCGAGCTTGCACCTCTCGCCGAGGAACCTGTTGTCGGCGCACTCGCCGATCACCGAGACGGCGTCTTCGAAGAAGGCGAACTGCACGTACCGGCCACTCTTTTCGTCGTGATCTCCGTAGAGAGCCCTGTCGAATTCGATCCACAGGATCCAGCGGCCGGGGTATCGACTGAACTCGGCCAGCACGTTGGCGTGGCCTCTGACCACCTCGTCGACGGTGGCGATCCGTTCGTGGCTGGGGCCAAACGTCTGACCGCCGTGGGCATCGAGCAGGTGGTAGAGCGAGGTGCAGGCGAGCTCCCCTGCGGGGCGGTCTTGATCAGTCTTCTCCACTGCCCTTCTTTCTGGCTATGAATACCATTGCTGTCCGATCCCCCCATTGTGGCTCGAGGGTGTGACATTTCCGAAGGTCCGCCACGGCATCACCCCACTTCTGGTGAGGTGACCAGGAAAGATGCTGCAGCTGGTGTCACAACCGCTTTGTATGGTTCGGTCAGCAACCACTGAATGACTACTGGATCTTCCCGTCCGTACACCTAGAAGGGAAGACTCCTGCTACTCCTCGTTCTCTTTTGTTCGACCGGAAAGGCAGCACCTGCCCATGACCTCTGACCAACCCACGGACAATGTCCGCCGCGACCGAGCAGTAGGGGCCGTGCTGGCATCGGCCGCAGCCGATGCGCTCGGCGCCCCCCATGAGTTCGGGCCCGCGCTCGACCCGGCCACCGTGTTGGAGATGACCGGCGGCGGACCGTTCCCGTGGGCGCCAGGAGAGTGGACCGACGACACCCAGACGGCGCTGGCGATCCTGGAGCCACTGTCACGGGGGGTAGCCGCTGAAGCGATCCCCGACGAGGTGACCCTCGGCCTGCTGGCGTGGTTCGCCGGACGCCCGCCCGACGTCGGGATCCAGACCCGGGCCGTCTTGTCCGAAGCAGCTCGTTCTACCAAGTCGCTGGCCGAGGTGACAGCAGCGTGGCAGGCCACCCGACCGGAGTCCTCGGGCAACGGCAGTCTGATGCGCACCGGGCCGTTGGCCATCGCTGGCTCATCCGGTTCGTCCGGTTCGGAGCGCACGGAGCTTGCCGATCTGGCCCGGAACACCTCTGCCCTGACCCACGCGTCGGCCGACGCGGTCGAGGCGTGCGTGTTGTGGACCGACGCCATCCGCCGGGCCATCGACGCCCCCGTGGAGGCCGAAGGATCAGTCGACTGGGTAGGCCACGTGGCGGCAGGGCTCGACCTGTTGGCCGAGGACCGGCGTGGGCTGTGGGCGGAACGCTTGGCAGCGGTCGGGACGACCCCACCCGAACAGTTCACTCCCAACGGATATGTGGTTTCGGCGATGCAGGCGGCGCTCGGAGCGCTGGCCCACACCGAGGTCCCGGCCGACCAGCCCTGCCGCCATCTGCGGCTGGCCATCGAACGAGCCATCCGTATCGGTGACGACACCGACACCGTGGCGACCATCTGCGGCTCGCTGGCCGGCGCCTGGTGGGGAGCGTCGGCGGTGCCGCTCGAGTGGCGCCGGGTGCTGAACGGCCGGGCGATCGGCGCACTGCCTGCGATGACCGCGGCCGACCTCGATCGGCTCGCCCGGTTAGCCGATGCCGGCGGCAAGGACGATCGGATCGGCTGGCCCAGCGCCGAGCGCCTGATCCCGTACTACGAGTCCCACTTCCCGGCCGATCCGCTGGCAGAGGCGCTGGACGGATCGGTCACCGTGGGCAACGTGCACGCGCTCGCCGGCCAACTCGACCAGGTCGATACCGTGGTGTCGCTGTGCCGGATGGGCCGAGCCGATGTGCCCGCCGGGGTGGAGCACCAGGTCATCGGCCTGCTCGACACCACCCCTGCCGACAACCCAAATGTGGGATTCGTCCTGGATGACACCGCGGCGTATGTGGCCGACCAGGTGGCATCCGGGCGCACGGTGTTCCTCCACTGTGTGCAGGCCCACAACCGCACGCCGGCTGTGGCCGCGGCCTATCTGATGCGCACCCAGGGCATCGGGGTCGACGATGCCCTCGATCGGGTGTTCGCCCTGACCTGCACCCGACCGCAGAAGTTCTTGATCGACGGACTGCGGTCGCTAGAGGGCTGAGTGCGCGCTGCCTGCCGTGACCACTTGTTGTGTACGCCAAATCGGCGTACAATGCCAGGCGTGACGACCCCTTGGGAATCTCGGGCGGCCAAGACGGAACGACTCGCCGTGCGGCTGACACCGGCGCAGGACGAAGTGGTGCGTCGTGCCGCCGAGTCACGGGGTGAGCAGCTGTCCGAGTATGTGGTGCGCCACATCGTCGAAGCGGCAGAGGCCGACCTGGCCGACCGACGGGTGTTCGTCTTGGAAGATCCGGCGTGGTCCGAACTCGAGGAGCGACTGTCTTCACCAGCGGTATCCAAGCCCCGGTTGACGAAGCTCCTCGAGAACGCTTCCGTGCTCGAGCAGTAGGTGCAGTTCGGCCCTCCCGTCCTCCTTGGTCCGGACCATGTCGTCGACGGGTTCGACTGCGGTCGTCCAGCGCTCGACCGATGGATCATCGAGCGAGCACGGGCGAACCAGGACACGGGTACGAGTCGGACCTGGGTCGTGGTCGATGACGAGGAGACTGTCGTCGGCTACTACGCCTCGGCGACGGCATCTCTGCTCCGGCGTCAGGCAACCTCGCGGGTGCGGCGGAATCAGCCCGAAGAGATCCCAGCCATGCTTCTGGGCCGGCTTGCCGTCCATCGAGCACACAGCAAGGCAGGTCTGGGGTCTGCCCTCCTCAAGCACTTCATCATCAAGAGTCTGGAAGTGTCCCAGATCGTCGGCCTGCGGGTCCTGCTCGTGCACGCCATGGACGAGCAAGCCCGCACCTTCTATTTGCACTTCGGATTCGAGCCGTCGCCCATGGACGATCGGACGTTGATGCTCCTGGTTGCCGATGTCGTGGCAAGCGGCGGCGGCTGATCGGGGAAGGGCTCGCGCTCAGCCCTCGAGATCCGCCTCGTTCACCGGCTGTGTGCAGTGCCGATCGAGCCGCATCGAGCCGCCCTCGTGTCACCGTTACTGACATAATGTTGGCGGGGGTCGATCGACGAAGGAGCGCATATGCCGGACGAGGGCGAAGGCGGCGGCAAGCCGATGCAGGCCGACGACATCCCGGTGGCCCACACGCCACCCGGCGGCTACGGCGACACGATGCCGCCGCCGATCCTGGCCGGATGTGGAGAACCACTGGTGGCCGGCGCCCCGGACCTGGCTGGAATCTGGCGGGTGGTTTCGGTGATCCATGAAGGGGCCGATGTGCCGGACCACCCCACCCTTTCCTCGATCCAGAGGGTCGAGCAGGGAGGCAACCGGCTGGTCGTGACCGGCGGGGGGATCGTGCACGACATGCGCTGCGACGGCACTGAGGAACACGGTGTGCATGACGTGTTCGAAGGTGACTTCACCACGCAGATCATCGTGGTCGCTTCCTACGAGGACGGCGTCCACGTCCTGCGTCCGGTCGGAATGCCTGGTATCGAAGTGACCCGTCGGATCGAGGACGACCACATGATCTGGACCTACTTCGGGTTTGAGGCCACACTCGAACGGATCACCGGCTGAGGTCGTCATGACGTCACCCCCGCCGACAGCTGTCCGCACCGTTTCTCACTCTCGTCAACTACCCCGTTCGACCAGGAGGTTCCCATGGCCCGTCTGACTGCACCGATCGCCGAACGCAAAGGGTCCGAGCCCGCCGTCATCGATGAGTACGGCGAAACGACCTGGGCCGAGTTCGACCTGCGCGTCAACCGGGTCATCCACGGACTGCGCAGCGCCGGCGTATCGCCTGGCGACACCGTGGCCCTCATGTGCGGCAACCGGCGCGAGTTCTTCGAAGTGACCGTGGCCGCCATGCATTCGGGACTGGTGGTCGTGCCGGTCAACTGGCACTGGGTGGCCGCCGAACTCGCCTATGTGCTGGCCGACTCTGACGCCGCCGCCCTGATCGTCGAGGACCGCTACGTCGATGTGGCCGTGAACGCGTGTGCAGATCCTCAGGCCGCCGGCTGCCCCGTGCGGATCGTGATCGGCGGAGCTGCACCTGACGCAACTGTGCCCGACGGATTCGTTGGCTACGAGGATCTGTTGGCGGGTGCGGACGATTCCGAGCCCGAGGATCAGGCCAGCGGGGGCCCGATGTTCTACACGTCTGGGACCACCGGGTTCCCCAAGGGCGTGCGCTCTGCCATCACCGCGGTGGGTCACGACATGTCGCTCATCGATCTGATCGCCCAGGCGGCCGTGGGGATGTTGGGGATTCCGAAAGACGGCGTGACCCTCCTCGAGGGGCCGGCGTATCACTCGGCCCAGTGGGCGCTCTCGGTGTATCCGATGCTGGGGGCAGCAACCACGGTGGTCATGCGCCACCACTTCGACCCCGCCGAGCTCTTGGATCTGGTCGACCGCCACGGCGTCACCAACATTCACCTGGTGCCGACCCAGTTCATCCGTCTCCTCAAGTTGCCCGACGATGTGCGGGAGCGGTTCGACGGCGGATCGCTGGTGACGGTGGTGCATGGTGCGGCCCCGTGCCCGATCGACGTGAAGCAACGGATGATCGACTGGTGGGGTCCGAGCATCACCGAGTACTACGGCGGCACCGAAGGCGGGTTCCTCACGGTCGTCACCGGTGAGGAGTGGCTGGCCAAGCCTGGGAGCTTGGGCCGGGCCACGGCCATGACCGAGCTGATGATCGTGGATGACGACGGCAAGATCTGTGCCGTCGGGGAGTCGGGCCAGATCTACTTCAAGAGCCGGATCGGGGCCGACTTCGAGTACCACAAGGCACCGGAGAAGACCGAGGCCGCCCACCGTGAGCCCGGGGTGGGAACCCTCGGTGATGTGGGATACCTCGACGACGAGGGATTCCTGTTCATGAGCGACCGCAAGATCGACATGATCATCAGCGGAGGGGTGAACATCTACCCGGCCGAGATCGAGAGCGTGCTCGTCGGGCACCCAGCGGTGGTCGACGCTGCCGTGTTCGGGATCCCCGATGACGAGATGGGCGAGCAGGTCAAGGCCGCCGTCGAGCTAACCGAGGGCACCACCGGGTCAGATGAGCTCGCGGCCGAGCTCATCGTCTTCGTCCGTGAGGCGCTGGCGGGGTATAAGGCACCGCGGTCGGTCGACTTCGAAGAGACGCTTCCCCGGCACCCGACAGGCAAGCTCTACAAGCGCCTGCTGCGCGACCCGTACTGGGAAGGGTCGGGCCGGACCATCTGAGGGGTCCAGGTGAGTTGGCGCTGGCCACTTGTTTCGCCTGAGAAGAGAGGCCCCGGCCTGAACTGGTATCACACTGGTATCATTTCTCTATGGCACTCACTGTTCGCACGGACCAGCAGTTGGAGCAGGCGCTCGATGCCCTTGTGGAGACAGAGGGGATCTCGAGACAGGAGATCATCCGTCGAGCGGTCCTTGATCGCTACGAACGTGCCGGTCACACCAGTCGTGTCGAGGATTCTGCCAAGCGGATGACCGAGCGGTGGGGTGACGTCCTCGAACGCCTCGGTACCGAATGAACGAGGTCGAGTACCTCGAGCTCGAAGACCTGCTGCAGTTAGTTCGGACCTTGGGTGTCGGACCCGTGCGCGACATGGGTCTCCTGGATTCGGCGGCCGCCAGACCTCGATCCAGCGCCTTCGGTGAAGACGCCTACCCGACGGTCGCCCTCAAGTCGGCAGCGCTCCTGCACTCCATCACGAGCAACCACGCTCTGGTCGATGGGAACAAGCGCTTGGCATGGCTGGCGACAACGGTGTTCTTGGACCTCAACGGGTTTTCCCCCGAACTGGCCGACGATGAGGCCTTCACACTGGTCTGGGATGTCGCGGCCACATCGATGGACCTCGAAGAGATCGTCCGGAGACTTCGACTCTTTGAGCGGTAGTGGCGGTGCTCACGCAGTTCGGGTAGTCACGCGGCATTGCCGGTGTGACTGCTGACTAGCCTGAGGGTCCCGCGATCCCGGAGGCACCCATGGGCACTGCTGAAGAAGCCGAACTTGTCGTCCGCACCTTTTGCGATGCGTTCGATGGACGAGATGCAGAGGCACTTCGGCCGTACTTCACGGACGACGTCGTCTATCACAACATCCCCTTGGATCCAGCGGTGGGGATCGACGACACCATCGCCTTCATCGACGCGTTCTTCGCCATGTGCGAAACCATGACCATCGAGACGGTCCACCTCGCCGTCCGCGGCAATGTGGTGCTGACCGAGCGGATCGACACGTTCACCATCGGCGACGTCGTTACCCCGCTGCTCGTCATGGGTACCTTCGAGGTCCGCGACGGCAAGATCAGCGCGTGGCGTGACTACTTCGACCTCGGACAGGTCACGGCGATGCTTTCCTGAAGCGGACAGCCACAAGGACATCGGGCTCCGCCCTGAGCAGAGCGGGCTCCGCCCTGAGCAGAGCGGGCTCCGCCCTGGGCAGCGCGATCAAGCCGAACCGACCGGTCGTGCATCACGGACTCGACACCGTCGGGACGTAGGACCCTATGTGCGACCTTCGGCCCCAGGTACGGTGGTGCCATGCCCGAATGGACGAAGGACTGGCGACCGTTGACTGTGGGAGAGGCACGTGAGTACCTCGACACCCATGACCTCGACGGCGACCCCGACATCTTGGCGGCGTGCGAGGCCCTGGTAGACGCACGGCCCCACCTCACCGGCACCATAAAGCCGTCGGCCGAACAGCTCGAAGAGCGGGGCGCGGACTGACTTTCGCCGATCCAGGGGTGCTATATCGACAACGCCCATTCGGCGTTTGGTGGAGTTCTGAGTTGGTTTAGCCCTCTGAACGCCACAAACTGCCGAATTATCTCCTCGGCACCAATCAACTCAAACGAGTTGAGGAGGTGCTTCGGTTGACGCTTCATCGGGGTGTGCCTGGCCAGCAAGCTGCTGCTGGCTAGGTCTTACCTCCCCTCCACGTCCTGCCACGGAGTGTGTCCCCGCGGAGGTGGGCTTTCCCTCTGTTCGAGAGCTGGGCCACCTGGCCAGGTTGATCGCGGCATTGAGGTCGCGATCGATGGTGAGGTCACAGACCTCGCAGGTGTACTGCCGCTCGTCGAGGGCCAGCTTGGCTTTCGCATGGCCACACGACGAGCAGGTCTTGGATGATGCATAGAACCGGTCAGCTTTCACGAGCACCGAGCCGTACCACTGGGTCTTGTACTCGAGCTGGCGGACGAACTCACCCCAGGCCGCGTCGCTGATGTGCTTGGCCAGGGAGTGGTTCTTCACCATGCCGGAGATGTTGAGGTCCTCGACCACGATGCGGTCGAAGTTCTTGGCCAGGCGGGTAGTGGTGGCGTGGATCAGGTTGGACCGAGAGGCGGCGATGGATGCGTGGACCTTCTGGACCCGGGCGTTGGCGCGCTTCCACCGGCTGGACGGGGCGACCCCTCGACGTGGACCTTGCTTGCGAGAGGCCTGGCGCTGGGCGTGGGCCAGCTGACGTTCGCGCCTCTGGTAGTTCCTCGGGTTGGCCACCGACAGCACGTGCTCGCCGTCTGTCGTCGCCCCGGTGTAGAGGGTCGAGAGCCCAACGTCGATGCCGATGATGCGCTCTGGCGCCCGGGTGGTGGGGATGAGGGCCGTGATCGATGCGGAGAACGAGATGAACCACGTGCCTGATCTGCGCGAGATGGTGGCCGCCACGATGCGCCCTGTCCCTCGTTCCAGGTGGCGGTAGAGCTTGCGGGTGGACTCATAGGTCTTGACCTCGCCGATGCGAGACACCTTCACGTGGTGGGAGTCGGTGAGGTGCACCGCTTGATTGGTGAACCGGACGGACTCGCCCAGACCTCGACGCTTGTAGCGCGGCACCTTGGCCCGCTTCTTGTAGAAGTTCGTCATGGCCCGGCTCAGCCGCTGGGCGGCGTCGTTGTAGGCGCTCGCCCCGTTCTCGCCCCACCATGGGGCCACGTCGTCTCGGGTGGCGGACCACAGGCGCAGAAGGCCGAAGTGGCCGGTGTCCACGTAGTCGTCCTTGGTGACCTCTTCGCCAGCGTCCTTGCGAGCCTGGTTCTCGTCCCAGTTGGCGAGGGTCAGGGACAGCAGGTGGTTGAAGGCGAAGCGTGAGCCCCCGATGTGACTGAGCAGGGCACGCTGCTGGCCGGGGGTGGGATCGATGGCGTATCGGTAGGACTTGATGATCGTGCTGGTCCCCGGGGTGGTCACCTCCATGACTGTGGGTCTACAGCGGGGGTGTGCCACCAGGCGAGAACGGTACGGGGCCACCTCGTTCATCTGCAGGAGGGGGGACCATCCGGCACGGGGGACGTGGATAGGCCCAGAAGGCACCTTTTCGGCCTAAACCAACTCAGAACTCCACCAAACGCCGAATGGTCGACAACGATATAGAAGGGATCGGTCGTGTACGGAGCGTTCATCAAGCAGGTTCGGGTCTCTCGCGGATTGACTCAGGTCGAACTGGCCACCATCGTGGGGATCGAACAGCCGAACCTGTCGGCATACGAGAACGACCGACAGGCGCCCTCGGCAGACACCCTGAACCGGATCCTCTTCGGATGTGGCTACTTGCTGGAGGCGACGGCCGGTGACCAGCGGATCGTCTGTCCACTTCCTTCGACGACCCTGCGCGAACGCGAACCGCTGCATCCCGCAGCCAGGGCTGTCGGCTCTGCTGGACGGCCAAGAGGACTCCGGCCGGATCATGACGACGAGCGCTCGGCCATCAAGCTCGAACAGGTGCTGGCCTTGGCCGACTCCATTCGGTGGGCCAAAGCCGGAGCATGAGGTCGATCGGTGAGGTCATCATCGAACTTGATAGCGAGCTTGATGCCTTGGGAATGGCCCATGCATTCGGCGGTGCACTTGCCCTCGCCTACTACGCAGAGCCCCGGGGCACGGTCGACGTCGACATCAATGTCGGCGTTCCCTATGAGTCGAGGTCGACACTCCTCGACCACCTTGCGACCAACGGATGGCACGCCGATGAAAGTGCAGCCGATGCGCCCCCCGATGCCGGTATGAGAGTCCGCCAACCTGGAGAGACGGTGGTCATCGACCTGTTCTTCTCCTTCGACGACTTCCATCAGAACGTTCTGGCTCGTTCCGCGGTCAAGCCGTTCGTCTATGGCGGAACCCGCTACGAACTCCCGTTCCTGTCCGCCGATGATCTCGTCGTCTTCAAGATTTCAGCCGATCGCCCCAAGGACTGGGTCGACATCGAGGCCATGATCGCGGCCGGCACCGCCATCGACCCTGACTATGTGGAGCGAGCGCTGGTCGAGTTCAAGGGGCGCGTCGCGTATCGGGGTGCAGCCCGGCTGCGGGCGATGCTTCGGGGATGAGCCGAGTAGCGGGCTGACCGCTCGGGTCTGACGTCGTTCGTTCCTGGCTTACCCCGGCCCCACCTGACTCGAACCGCCCGCGTGACTCGAATCGCTCACCTGACTCGAACCTCTCGTCTGACTCGAACCGCTCGTCCGGCTCCACCACCTGATCCGGTTCGACTAGTTCGACGATCACCATCGCCGAAAAGCAGATGAAGAACACGGGCTCGACGAAGGCTCCGAGCCGATCGGTCAGATAGGCGAACCCGAGGATCGGATAGGCGAGCAGCAGCGCCCGACCCACCCACTCGACAGCGCGAGCCTCCGTCGTTCCTTGGCCCCGGGTCCGCCGCCACGCCAGGTAGATGGCGACGGTGGCGGTGGTGAACTCGGCCACCCCTGCCGCCATGTGGACGTAGTGGTGGAGCGGAAGGGCAAGATGCCACTCGGCTGCTCGGCACGTAGCGCTCAACCCCTCGGGACAGGCGTAGGCGAATCGGCCCCCTACCGCCCCAGCGGCACCGAATGCCACCAGCCACGGCCACTCCGCCCGACGGCCGCTTGGGCCTTTTGGCCCGCGCAGCACCAGTGCAACGACCAGCAGCAGCCCGGCGGCCAGGTCGAGGTGCTGGAGGACGGCTGCCTCGGGCTGTCCGTTGGCTTCCAGATCACTGAACAGCTCGTTGGGCGTGGTCACCAGGCGACCTTCGACGGCGACGAACACCCACCAGTTGTAGACAGCGATTCCGACGATGCCGACAGCCAGGCCGAGCGTGTGCCGCCAGGTCGTCGTTGTCGGGACGGCCGGTCGAACAGTGGGTACTGCCATCACTGTCGCCTGTCCCGTCTTGGTGAGACTCAGGAATCCGCCATAGTTCCGCATTAGGGCGCCACCCTCTGTACTGGCGATTGCCAACGCCAGGAATTTAAGGATACCGAGGTCGTCAAGGGTTTGCCAGCGATCCGGACAGGGGATCCGCCCAGATCGTGCCAGCGAGACATCCCGTCTGTGCTGACCTCGTATGTGGCCCGATCGGTTGAGAGTAGCCTTCCGATGCAGAGTCACATCCTTTGGGTGTAAAAAGAGCCGCAGTCTGGGCACATGTCCCGGAACGATCGATCCGGGACCGCTGGTACCGAACACAGAGGAGTCTCGATGGAACGACCGGTTCCGCACATCGAAGTGCAGGCGCACG
>CAININ010000234.1 GCA_903849265.1 uncultured Acidimicrobiaceae bacterium | reverse complement strand
TCTCCAACGGCAATGCTCATGTCGCTCTCCTGAAAGGAATCGGTCCCCGGTCGGCCGGGGGAACTCCACGGCCTCTGGGCGGACCGTGCTCCAGGCAGCATACGGTTCGGCGGAGGTCGCCGATCACCAGGTGATGTGGGGTGCTTCGTCTCCACCTGGCGGACCGACCGCCTCGACCGGCACACCACCCGACCCGGGTCCGGACCAGATCAGGATGGCTGCACCCACGACGAACGCCACCGCCGAGCCGGCGAACAGCCCGAGCTCCGCCGCCGTCACCAGCGGAGGATCTGTCCGGAACGCCAGTTCGGCGATGAGCAGCGGCACGGTGAACCCGATGCCGGCGACCGCTGCCCCGCCGGCCAGATGTCGCCACCGAACACCAATGGGCAGGCGTCCGAGGCCGAGACGCACCACCAACAGGCAGGCCAGCGTGATCCCGCCCAGCTTGCCGATCACACGGGCCAGTCCCACGCCGACGAACACCGCAGCGGCACCCGGCGGGCCGAGGATGCCCGAGTGGAAGGTGATCCCGGCATTCGCCACGGCGAACAACGGAAGCACCACGAACGCCGACCACGGTGCCACTCGCCGCTCGAGCCGTGCAGCCGGATCCACGGGGGATCCCCCCGATGCCAACTTGGACTCTGCTCGGTCGGACTCTGCTCGGTCGAACTCTGCCTGGTCGGATTCTGCCTGCCGTTCGCGGCGCGCTCCCGGGACGAGCAGTCCGGCCACGACGCCAGCCAGCGCCGGCTCCACTCCGCCGGCGGCGAGTAGCACCCACAAGAGTGCGCCACCTGCGAGGGCAACTGCGGTCGATACCCGGCCGGACCTGCGAAGCATCGCCAGCACCACCACCAGTGCGGCCGCGGCCAGCAGCGCCGGTGGATAGGTTCGGGCCGAATAGAAGGTGGCGAGCACCAGGACCGAACCGATGTCGTCGGCGACCGCGAGCGTGAGGAGCAAGACCCGCAGGCCGGAAGGCACCCGCCGACCGAGCAAGGCCAGCGCGCCAAGTGCGAAGGCGATGTCGGTCGCCATCGGGATGCCCCAGCCTGACGATCCCGGAGTTCCGTGGGCGACTGCGGCATAGACCAGGCCCGCGCCCACCATTCCGCCCAGCGCGCCAGCTACCGGGACCATGGCGGTGCGCGAGTCGGCCAGATCGCCGCTTCGGCGCTCGCGTCCAATCTCCAGACCTACCACCAAGAAGAACACGGCCATCAGTCCGCCGTTGACCCACGCCCGCACGGTGGTGAAGTCCTGGAAGGCTCGACCCCCCACGTGAGTGGGGTGGAGCCAGGTCGCCGCATAGGAATCGGCCCAGGGCCCATTTGCCCAGACCAGAGCAGCACCGACTGCCAGCACGAGCACCCAGCTGCCGGCAACATCGGAGTCGATGATCCGTTTCAGCGGTCCTCGGTCGCAACGACGCGAACCGGCGGTCACGCCAACCTGCTCAGCGCCCGGAGAGGACGGTCCGGCCGAACCGGTCGATCGCCTCCATCTGGGCATCGCGGGTATCCCCCGGGAGGGCGACGCTCACCCACGTGACCCCGATGGCCTCGAGCTCACTGATCGAGGCGATGACCCGTTCCTCGTCAACGGGTCGAGATCCCATGGAGAGGCCCTCGGGGATGAAGCAGACCGTTAGCGGTTCGGTGCGCCCGATGGACTCGGCATGCTCACGCGCATAGTCGAGGGCCACCACCAGATCCGCTGCCGACTCGAGCGGTGCGGTGCGGGTGCGGGTGGCGAACCGGGCCGGGTTGGGGAACGGACACCATCCATCGGCCGACTCCACCGCACGGCGGATGGCACGCCGGCTGTTTCCTCCGATCCACAGCGGAGGTCTTGGGCGTTGTCGTGGCCGCGGCAGCATCGTGTTCCCTGCCGCCCGGAATCCGGTGCCCTCGAACGTGACGCTCTCGCCTGTCCATGCCGCGTCAAGTGCGGCGATCGCCTCGTCCATCCGGTCGTTCCGCTCAGCGAACTCCGCCCCTAGGGCCTCGAACTCCGGCTCGAGGTAGCCCGCGCCGAGACCCACGATGGTTCGGCCGCCGCTCAGCACATCGAGGGAGGCGATGCCCTTGGCTGCCACGAACGGGTTGCGGTAGGCCAGGACGAAGAGGTTCGTGTGGAGGAGGATCGTCGTGGTGGCAGCCGCCGCGAACGACAGAGCCACTAACGGGTCGAGGGCATGGTGGCCACCGTGGGCCAGCCACTCGTCCCCGGGGAACGGATGGTCGGTCGTGTAGACGGCTGCGAACCCGGCTGCTTCGGCCGCCGCCGCGAGTTCCCCGATGACCCCCGGGGCGAGGAACTCTTCGCCGCAGTCGACTCGATGCGTCGGGAGTCCGTACGAGACCTGCATCACGGCTCCTGGTGCCCGACCCCGACGAGTTCTGACAGGAATCCCGGCATCCGTGACGGCCGTCCGTCCGCGTCGACGGCACCATGCACCGTCACCGCCGTGGCCCGGGCCTCGTCGCCGACCTCGAGCAGGTAGCCGACCTGAAAGGTGGTGCGGGTCAGTTTGCCGACAGTGACATGGGTCTGCACCTCTTCGTCGAACCGGAGCGGGCGGCGGTGCCGGACGTAGAGCTCGAGCACCGCGAAGTCGACCCCCTCTGGCCCGGATCGGACCTCGGCGTAGGGGAACCCGGCAGCGCTCAACATGGCGACCCGGGCCTCCTCGAGGTACGCCGGGTAGGAACCGTGGTGGATGATGCCCATGGCATCGGTTTCCGCGAACCGGGTCCGCAGCACATGCGTGTAGCGGTAGTCGGATGAGTCGAGCGAAGGCTGCAAGGAGAGGCGCACGCCGGCGACGCTACTGCCCGACCGGCCCGGCCTGGGGTTGGTTCCATTCGATCCACCCGGTCCCCTTGCGCCCGTCTGCTGCCGTGAACCGCACCATCGCCCGAGGGAACCGGCTCACCCGGCCGTCGGTGGCCACGAGGACGAGGGGGGCGAACGCCACCGGCTCGATGTCCAGGGTCAGGCCGAGAGGATCGATACGAGCCATGGCCGAGGACGGCAGGCCCTCGGCCCCGAGCACTTCGGTGACGTCAAGACCTGTGATGGTCACGACCTCTCCGTCGGGGTGCTGGACGTACCCGAACGGGATCCGCTGGCCCGGGATCCTGATGTCCGCCCCGTGCACTCGTGTCCCGTCGTAGAGTCGACCGGCGAACCAGCACCATCCGAAGGCCCACCAGTCGCGTACGCCCCAGGAATGGTCCCGCTGGCCGTGCCCCTCCACGGCCACCCGTTCGCCTCCGACCGTCACCGTCCCCCCGACCAGACACGGCACCTCATAGCGGGTGGTGACGTCGTAGTGATAGGGGATCCCGTCTGTCGACCACGTCAGATCGAGGTCGAGCGTCGTCGCTCGGCCGCCCGCCCCCCGGTAGACATCGGCCGGATCGTCGTGGACCACCGCAGGCGCGACGGCCTCGAGCCGGAACTCGTCCAGCGGACTCCCCACGACGCCGGCAAAGGTGTATCCGGCGTCATCGACTGCCAGTCCCGGCAACGGCGCCACCGCGAGGTCATAGGAGACCGACGCCACGAGCGGGCGGTCCGGTCCCACGACCACCGTCGTCCACCAGGTGACTCCGAGGTTCGGATACAGCCCGATCCTGGCGTAGCCGGACAGCGATCCGTCGTGGGACACGAAGTCGAGGTAATGCGACTCGTTCCACAGCAGCTCGTCCGTCGGTTCGTGGCGGCCCTCGTCGGCCGGGTCCACTACATGGGTTTGGAGATCGGTCACGTCGTGCTCCTCTACGTTCGCCGGACCCGTCGGCCCGCACAGACTGGCACCGATGCCTGTCCAGCGATCGAGCCCGGTGGTACCTTGGGTCTAGCAGGCCCCTCCGCCGGGTGGCGGAACCGTTTGGCGAGCGCACCCTTCTCGATGAACTCCCGTCGACACACAACAGTTCTCACGGCCATCGCCATCGCCCTTGCCATCGGGTCGATCATGATCGTGGTCTCGGGACAGGCCGAGGCTGGAGCACCGACCGGCGTGACGGTGAACCCTTCAGCGGCCCCTGCGTATGCCGGCGATGCTCCCGACCCCGACGTCGTCTATGAACCGACGTCTCGGAGTTACTTCGCGTTCACCACCGGCACCGCACTCGGCCACAACCTCCAGGCGCTGTGCAGTTCGTCCGGCTCGCCCGATGCCGGCTGGTCCCCCTGTCCGGGTGCGCTCACCGGCGCGTCGGCACTTCCCGATCCGCCGTCTTGGGAGCAGCCCGGGACCCAG
>CAININ010000233.1 GCA_903849265.1 uncultured Acidimicrobiaceae bacterium | reverse complement strand
CGAGCTCGGGCTAGCCGATGACACCATCGTGCTCTACTCGACGGACAACGGACCGCACATGAACTCGTGGCCAGATGCGGGCATGACGCCGTTCCGTGGCGAAAAGAACACCAACTGGGAGGGCGGCTACCGCGTGCCTGCTCTGGTGCGATGGCCGGAGCGTATTCCTTCCCACACCGTCCTCAACGGCGTGATGAGCCACAACGACTGGTTCCCCACATTGCTCGCGGCAGCCGGCGTCGACGACATCGGCGAGCAGTTGAAGGCCGGAGCAACGCTCAACGGCACGAACTACCGGGTGCACCTCGACGGCCACAACCAGCTTCCGTACCTGACGGGCGAGGCAGACGTGAGCCCTCGCAACTTCTTCTTCTATGTCAACGACGACGGTGACCTCACGGCCGTGCGGTATGACAACTGGAAGATGGTCTTCATGGAGCAGCGGGTTCGCGGGACCATGCAGGTGTGGGCCGAGCCGTTCACGGAACTACGTGTGCCCAAGATCTTCAATCTGCGAACCGACCCTTACGAGCGGGCCGACTTCACGTCGAACACCTACTGGGACTGGATGCTCGACCACGCCTTCCTGCTGGTACCGGCCCAGGCGTTCGTTGCGCAGATGCTGGCCTCGTTCATCGAGTTCCCACCTCGTCAAGAGGCGGCCACGTTCGGCATCAAGCAGGCGCTCGACAAGTTGCGGGCTGGGCTCCCGAGCGCGTAGCAGGCGCTGCCTCGGTGGCCCTGCGCTGATCAGTTCTGCAAGGAAGGGTTCGCCGACTGACGAGGCTTGAACATTGCCGACGACGGGTGTCGGGCCATGGACCTGCTCCGCATTTCGACAGCGATGGCGGTGAGGGATCGGTCGATGCTGACCAGGAGCTCGATGTCGGCCATGGAGTTGCCGGCGTGACTGACCATCTCTTGCCAGTCGTGGCGGAGGAGCTCGCGGTCGACAGTCAGTCGCTCATCGCTCATCGACGTGACGTCGGGCGCTGTCGTGGTGGTGACTTCGGCGTGCTCGCGTTGGCGGGCGAGGGACTCTTTGTCTGTCTGCAGGCTCATGAATGTCATCATCGGCAACTTTTGCCCGCGCTTTACCCGAACCTGCAGGGATTCCGGAGGGCCAGGGGAGCGGCTGCTGCCCTCGCTGATCGTGATCCATGCGCTGTGCTCGAAGCACGGCGCAAGTGGTCCTAGTTCTGGTCGTCCGCCCAGCCGAGCTCGCGTTCGAACTGCGGCAGCGCATCTCTGAACTTGGCGATGAGCTGCGCTTCGCGCATCAGGTCGTCAGGCCGGGTGTCATGCGTGGCGGCAAAGGTGATGAATCCCTCGGCGAGGTAGATGATGATCTGGGTGTACAGCCGGGCAGTTTCGTCGCTTACGGCTCCCACCTCTCGGTTGCGATCGAGCAGCGCCTGATTCAGCGCCAGCGCTGGATCGATCTTGAGGGCCTCCGGGTCAGCGCCGTTGCCGAGGAGCCAGGCAATCAGGCGGGTTCGCAGCACCAGGTCGGGATCGAGGAGGGCGCCGGGCTGCACCTCGTCTGCCGGAAGCTGGGCGAACCGCACAGCGAAGCGAGAGTTCAGCTCCTTGGCCACTACGGCGAACAGATCGAGCTGGGACCCGAAGATCCGCTGGATGGCGAACTCGTTGATGTCGGCCGCCTGCGAGATCTTCCTCGTCGTGACCTCGGCAAACGGGGTGACTCGGAACAAGTCGATGGTGGCATCGATCAGGATTCCGCGCGCCTCGGCTCGGGGTACGTTGCGCCGTCGATCTCTCGGTCGTGACTCGTCGCCGCTCAAAGTGTCAGTTGTGTCAGTCATCTTGGATCTCACTCTATGTGATCTTCGTCGGAACGGACTTCCCAATCGGAAGCCAGACTTCTATGGTGGGTATTACCCACAACATGTGGGTAATGACAACCGTATACCGGAACGATTCATTTGTTGCATCGACAGTTCACCGGGCTCAGGTTGGCGAACAATCCCAAGAGGAGCATTCGAATGCGTATCTCCCGCCGTAGGTCGTCGGCCGTCTGTGCACTCGCCGTCGCTATGGCGGCAGGGGGCTTGAGTGCTGCCGTGGTCGGGTCTGGAGTGGCATCGGCCTCCATCTCGTCTTCGTGGACGCCGACGGTGGTTCCGCTGCCGGCATTGCCTGGTACCGGCGGCTACGGACTCCGATCTGTGAGCTGCACTGATGCGCTCGACTGCACGGCCGTCACTCAGGGTGTCGATGGGCAAGGCGCCTATCTGACCGAGACGGCCGGGGTCTGGGGAGTCGAGACCAGCCTGCCCATCGCTGACGGCACGTCGGTGATGAAGGGGATCAGTTGCACCGATGCCATCGACTGCACCGCCGTGGGATCGGCGAGCATTAAGCAGGGCACCGAGCCCATCGTGGCCACCGAGACCGGAGGCGTCTGGGCTTCCGTGGCCCGGGTTGACACCAGTGGCATCGGCGGGCAGGGCAACTTCAACGCCGTCAGCTGCACGTCGGCGACCGAGTGCACCGCCGTAGGGAGCAACAGCGCTGGCGCTACCACCTACTCCACCGAATCCGCCGGCACCTGGGGACCGATGACCGAACTCGGGACTGCTGGTTGGTGGAGCGATGCCGGGTTCAATGCGGTGAGCTGCACCGCTGTCGGCGACTGCACTGCGGTCGGCGCCGACGGCATGATGGCGGCCACCACCGCCACCGAAACAGCAGGTTCCTGGGCCACGCCCACCAGCGTGTCGACACCGAACGCCACTTTATTGAACGGCGTGAGCTGCACCCCGACCTCGGGTCAGGCACACCTCCACGACTGCACTGCGGTCGGCCAGGATGAGGGGAACTCCGACGCAGTCGTGGTCTCGAGCATCGCCGGTGTGTGGGGAACGGGCGTCGCACTTTCCGGAGCGTCGAACGGCGGGCTGAGCAGTGTCAGCTGCACCGACGCGTCGGACTGCACTGCAGTCGGCGCAAGCGGCTACAACCAACACGTCGCCATCACTGAGACCGCCGGTACCTGGGGTTCGGCCAGTCAGATCGGGGCCGACAATTTGTACGGTTCCTCGTTGCAGTCCGTCAGCTGCCCAGACGCTGCGGACTGCACGGCCGTGGGATCTGACCAGACTGGCGACAGTTATGTGACTGAGGTGTCTGGGTCCTGGGGAACGCCGGTGGCCGCCGTAGTCATGAGACCTAGTTCGGGGACCTTTCGTAGCGTGAGCTGCACCGATCCGGTCGATTGCACCGCCATCGGCAACGAGACAAATGGCAAGGCCTTCGCCTCTACTGAGATTGCCGGGGTGTGGGGTGCTCCTGTCATTATCGAAGTTCCTGTTGGTACCGTTCTGTTCCTCTCCGGCATCAGTTGCACCTCTTCGGGTAACTGCACGGCTGTTGGCTTTGATACCCCTGGTCTGCCGATCGAGGTCACCGAGGTCGCAGGGTCGTGGGGGACACCGGTCGAACTGTCGGCGTCCGCCGGCTTGCTGGCGTCGGTGAGCTGCATGTCATCTCAGGACTGCACGGCCGTGGGGACCGATTTTTCGACCCTCTTGCCAGTGATCGCTACGGAGGTAGGCGGCACGTGGGGCGCGTTGAGCACGCTGGCCAGTCCGTCCCAAGGCTTCTTCACCGGAATCAGCTGCTCGGATGCATCTGACTGCACCGCCGTCGGAACTGTTGGCGGACCTGTCGGCCCGGGACTCGTCGCTACCGAGATCGGAGGCACGTGGGGGGCGTTCACGAGTAGGAGCGACACGGGTTCGTTGAACAGCGTGAGCTGTGTCAGCCCAGGGTCGTGCACTGCGGTGGGCAGTGACTCCTCGGGTCATCCTGCCTACGCCATGGAGTCGGGTGGGGCATGGCAGCCAGCGGTGGCGGTCTCCTCAGATGCCGGCGTGCTCTCCTTGGTCAGCTGTGCGTCGGCAACCTCATGCACGGCAATCGGATCTGCTCCGTCATCCACAGATTTGGGGCAGGGGCCTCCAGCGCCGCTCACTGTGACCGAGATCGCCGGAACCTGGAGTCAACCGACTTCTCCCTTGATGACTGATGTTCTGAATTCGGTGAGCTGCCCGACGGCGGCCCACTGCATCACCGTCGGCAAGAACCACGGACAGCCCGTGGAGGGCGACCTGTTCGGTAGTCCCACCATGATCTGGGCTACGCCGGCGGTGATCACCTTGGGCATGCCGCTGTCTTCGGTTCAGCTCGATGCCACCGTCGTCGACGGAGCGGGTACACCGGTACCGGGCACCATCGACTACAGCGAGAACGGCGTCGACCCAGTGGCCGCAGGCAGCCTCTTAGGTCTGGGGTCCCATTACCTCGTGGCCAGGTTCACTCCGACCAACGCGGCGACCTACGCCACCGTCTCCACCCACGTCGAGTTGACGGTGAAGATGCTTCCGGTCGTGCGATGGGGAACGCTCAAGCCGATCACCTACGGCACGGCCCTTGGGGCGGCCCAACTGAACGCCGGGGCGTCGGTGGCGGGTACGTTTTCCTACTCGCCGGCCCCAGGGACGATCCTCGCCGGTGGCACTCACACGCTGACGGCCACCTTCACACCCAGCGATTCGACGAACTACACGACCGCCTCGGTCACGACCACTGAAAAGGTGACTGCCGGGGTGTCGGCAACAGCACTGACACTTGGCGCGGCCACGGTCACGGTGGGTTCGGAAACCGCCGCAACCTTCACAGTCGCCGTCCACGGTCCCAATCTTGCGCATGGAGTCGGCACGGTAGCGATCAAGGCCGGGTCGAAGTTGGCGTGCACCATCACCTTGACCGGATCGGGCACCGGCAGTTGTGCGTTGACGTCCTCGCAGCTGAAGGCCGGCACCTACTCGGTCAAGGCCGTACTGGCCCCGAACTCCAGCCTCAAGGGCTCGACGTCGGTGGCCTCCACGTTGGTGGTGCACTGACCGGTCGGCACGGCGCACCGTCTCAGGCTCCTCGAAGTGTGGCCGTGCCGCATGGATAGTTGTCGATCCGGGGCGTTCGGCCCTGTTCGGTCGTCCCTCTCGGCGCGACCCTGGAACGAGGCCGACCGAAGGGAGGCGCCGATGCGAGCGCTCGTGGTGTGTGTTTCGGTTTCCGAGGGCAATACGAAGCGGGTGGCCGATGCCATCGCCGGCGTGTTGGGCACCGAGGCCGTGGAGCCCGAAGACGTGGCTCCCAATGTCGTGGCCGGATACGACATGGTGGGGATCGGCTCGGGCATCTACGGGATGATGTTCCACGCCCGTCTCTGGCGCTTCGCGCGTTCCTTGCCCAAGGTCGAGGGCACTCCGGTCTTCTTGTTCGCCACCAGCGGAAGCCCCGAGTTGCTGTGGCGGCCTTCCGTTCTGATCCTGAGCCGACTGCTGCGGGGCAAGGGCTATCGGGTTGTCGGCATGTTTTCGTGTCGTGGGTTCGACAACCTAGGTCCCATGCGGCTCGTAGGTGGGCTCAACAAGGGCAAGCCCAGCGAAGGCGATCTCGAGGCAGCACAGGCGTTTGCTTCCGGGCTCCCTGAGCACAGCGAGGGAGCAATCAGATCCAATGGGCGGACCACAAAGAGTGTTCCAGCGGCGGGGGAGCGGTCACGGTCGCAGCAGCGGGCTGCCTCCTGAGTGCAGATCCCCCACGGATCCACCGAACAACCTAGGAGCGCGGCCTAGATCTGGCGATCAGTGGGCGGGCTCGCCGGATCCGAGGAGTTCCATCACTCGGTCCCGCATCGGCAGGCTCGGGATGGCGCCGTGGGTAGTGGTCGCGAGCGCGCCGCACGCGGCCGCGTAGCGAAACGCCTCGGCTCGACTCAGGCCGAGGGCCATGCCGGCCGCCAGACCTCCACAGAAGGAATCTCCGGCTCCGGTGGCATCGACCGCGTCGACAACGAACACCTCTGTCTCCAGTACCTCGTCGGACCCGTTGGTGACGAGGAGCGAGCCGGACGAGCCCCGGGTGACGCAGACGTCACCCTTGGTCAGTGCCAGCAGAACACGGGCGGCCTCGAGGGCACCATCACGAGTTGTCGCGTCGATGCCGGTCAGCATTGCAGCCTCGGTCTCATTGGGGACGAGCAGATCGACGAGCGAAAGCAGGTCGTCGTCCAAGGGCCTAGCGGGGGCCGGGTTCAAGATGGTGAACACTCCGTGGGCCTGCGCGATCTCGAGCGCTCTTCGTACGGAGTCGAGGGGCACCTCGAGCTGACAGAGCAGCACCGCGGCGTTGGCGATGTCGTCGGCGTAGCGGTCGATGATGGCCGGGGTGAGCGCGTCGTTCGCCTGCGGCACGACGATGATCCGGTTGTCGCCGTTGTGGTCGACTTCGATGTGAGCGATGCCGGTCGGTCCATCCACCTTGGTCAAGAATCGGGTGTCGCACCCTCCACGGCGAACGGCGTCGAAGACGATCTCGGCGACCGCATCGGTGCCGATGCATCCGATAAGGGCGGTGGGGACGCCCTGGTGGGCCGCGGCGACCGCCTGATTGGCCCCTTTGCCGCCAGGGACGATGGTGAAGTTGTCTCCGATGAGCGTCTCGCCTGCGTCGGGAAGCCGGGAGACGCGAGCGGTGAAGTCGACGTTGAGCGAGCCGACGACGACGACCCGGGGTGGCGTGCTCAAGGGATGGCCGATATGGCGTCGATCACGAGCTCGAGCGCTGCATCACTGTCGATACTGACAGCGACCCGCACGTTGGCTGGGTCGTCGAGTTTGGAGTGTCGCTGATCAGGCAGTGTGGCCCCTCGGGCCGGCCCGTCGCCCGTGGCGACCTTGACCGCCATGTCGCGGAACTCGAACAGCTCGGGATGGGTGAGGGCGAGCACGGCACACGGGTCGTGGAGCGGTCCGACGGCCTCCTCGAAGAAGAAGTCCTGGTAGCGGGTGGCGTACGTGTCGAACAGGTCAGCCATGAACTCGGCGATCGACGAATCGAGCGCACGGACGCGCTGACCGAATGCAGGGGTGACCATGAGTTGGTGGGTCACGTCGAGGGGAGACATAACAAGCGGGATGCCGGCTCGGAAGACGATCGAGGCAGCGTCGGGGTCGACCCAGATGTTGAACTCGGCGCTCGGGGTGATGTTGCCGAAGGCGATGCCTCCTCCCATGATCGAGATCCCGGCGATCCGGTCGGCGAGCGTGGGATCGGCGCGCAGTGCCAGCGCGATGTTGGTCAGGGGTCCGGTGCCGATCAGCCAGCACCTTTCGACCCGCCGAGTGGTTGCGAGGATGGCCTCGACGGCGGTGATGGGGGAGGGGCCGATGGTGAGGGTGGGAAGGACGGGGCCATCGAGTCCGGACTCTCCGTGCAGAACGGGCGGAAAGGCGGAGCGGGCGATCAGCGGCCGGGCCGCGCCTGGATGCACGGCCGCGTTCAGGTTGAAGAGCTGTGCGGCGACGAGCGCATTGCGGGTGGACTGCTCCAACCCGGCGTTGCCGGCCACGGTCGTGATGGCCAGTAGCTCGGCGTGTCGAGAGGCCAGCAGCAGGGCGACCATGTCGTCGTGCCCCGGATCGCAGTCCAAGATCATCGGTATGGTCACTGCGTGCCTCCAAAGGCTATGTCCCGGCTCGTGGGCAACAGTGGTGCACGAAGAATGTTTCGGATGTGGCTCCGTTGGGCGGGTGTCTGGGCGCAGTCCGACCGAGCGGCGTATCTACGGCACCCCAAACAGTGCGACTCGTTCTGGGTCGACGCAGAAGTATGGGGCCAGCCTTGAACTGAGGCGAACCGCTCTGCCCTGATGCTGATCGGCTGCCTGAGGAGCACCTGGCAGTGAGGGTGCACCGGCCCGATCACGCAGGGCTGGGACTAGGGGCCACCGCCATGCCGACGATCGGCTGGTTCAGCGGGGTGCCGCCCATCGAGCCCCGGAACGTGGCACTCGGTCCAAAGGTGAAGACCCCTCCGTCTGAGGCAACCATGTAGTACCCGTTACCGGCAGCTGTACCCACTCCTCCGACGATCGGTTGGTTGAGGTGGATGGCACCCAGCGATCCGACGAACGGCGCGTTGAAGGCGAAGATCCCGCCGTCCTTGGCGATCAGCCAGTAGCCACCCGTGGCTGGGTCCACGGCGATACCGACGATCGGTTGGTTGAGGTGCTGGCCGCCCATCGAGCCCTGGAAGATTGCCCCAGGGCCGTAGGCGAAGATCCCTCCGTCGGCCGCAACCAGGTAGTAGCCATCTCCGTTCGGAGCGGCAGCGATGCCGACCACTGGTTGGTTCAGCGTGAGCGCGCCAGCCGACCCGTAGAACGGAGCAGTAGACCCAGAAGCGAACACCCCACCATCGGACGCGACAAGCCAGCAGCCTCCGCCTCCGCCAGGAGCGGTCGCCAAGCCCACCGTCGGCTTGTTGAGAGACGTCGGCACGCTCAGACAAGAGTTCGTCTGATTTCCGTGACCATTTACTTGACCCGACGCACTGGCCAGGGAGTATCCGGTCCCTCCTGGCTGGGATGCCAGAGCAGCCACCGGCTGGCTCAGCACCTGACCAGTTGATGCACCTGACCCGAGGAACGGCACGCCGAAGCTGAACACCCCGCCGTCCTGTGCGACGAGCCAATAGCCGTTGGGCGTCGGACTGGGAACCGAGATCGGTGTCAGCGGTCCGCCTGATGCCGGGTTGGGCTGCGACGCCGCACACTCGCCGGTGGCGTAGCCGCTCACCACGTTCGACCGTCCGCCCGAATCGCCGAAATGAACCACCGGTGAGTTGCCGATGCACAGGAGGTTGCCGGCGATGTGGCCACTCAAGATCTCGGATGCATCCGGGTCGGACAGGGTGTTCCGCATGAACACGGCGCTGCCGGCGATGGTGTTACGGACGACTCCAAGCCAGCAGGATGCGAGGTCGGTGACATGCAGGCTTCCGCCGATCGTGTTGTCCTCGTAGTCGGAGTAGATCCCAAAACCGAAAACGGGGAGCGATCCTGGCGAACAGTCGACACCTCCGCCTCCTCCCGACTGAGTGACGTCACCTCCGATAGTCGAATTGTGGACGACCACGCCGATCGGGCTGGTGGCGACGATGCCGCCGCCCACCGAGGCGGGTGAGTCGAGCGTCGATGGGTTTCCGGAATCATCGGTGCATTGGAATGACGACGCCTTGCAACCGAGGACGAGGGAACCTCCGGTGGCCACCGTGATGCTGCCGTTCACGGTAATTCCTGACGTCGTCCCGGGAATTCCTCCGTTCCGTGCATATGAGGCAATCAGCGACGCGCCGCTGGTCACGGTTACGTCCCCGGTGACCACTACCTGGCCACCGTCGACGTCGCATTGGCCGTTGACTGTGATCGAACCGTAGATACCAGCAGGCAAGGTCGCCGGAGCGCCGGGGGAGACTCCACAAGTGGCCGCAACCAGAGGGGCCGCCGACGCGACACCGGACCCCGATGTCAGCCACAGCGGCGCCACCAGAAGCGGAACCGACAGCAGCAGGGCGAAGAGCTTCCGCCCGTTCGAAGTTGCTACGTCGGGGGCCTGGCCTGCGTGGCCGGCAGGCACGTGATTCTTGAACATCTGTTCTTCCCCACTCGATCAAGCGCTTCCATCGAGCGCGTCCGCACCAGGAAACTACCCGCATTGCCCTGGCTCTGGCCTGATCGAAGTGCAGCAGCGAGAGGTCCCATCGGGCGAATCGACGGTGGAGATCGGAGTGGGGGTATTCGGTGGAGTGCCGCAGGGGCCCTCCGTCGGAGCAGGGGGCCGACGTCAGTATCGAAACAGATGAGTCAGGACGTGGCGGATTCCGCCTCGATGGATCGTTTGCGGAGGATGACCAGGCCGATGGCGATTGCCCCACAGACAGCCCCCGTACCCCAGACGTTCCAGTATGCCTGTCCCCAGGTGGACGAGGTGAAGGTGTGCGGGTCAACGGCGTAGGGCAGGCAGCTCACTGCCAAGACGATGGACCCGATGATCCCGAAGGCCACCGATCCCTTGCCGATATGGTCACCAAGTCGGGTGATGTGGGCGATGATGCCGGCGGCTACCAGGACCATGCCGAGCACCTGCAATACCCACGCCTCGCGTGTGGCAGCGGGGGAGCCGATCTGTTGGAGCGTGCCGAGGCCGTTCAAGATGAGGCCGACCGACGCACTGATCAACGAGAGGAACGAGGCGTGGACCGTGATATCTGCAGGGTCTGTGGCGCCCACGTCGGTCACTTGGGCCAGGCCCCGTTCGATCTGCTTCTCCTTGTGGATGGCTACCGCCGCCAACCCGAGTCCCAACGTGATCATGCTGGATCCCCAAACGGCGTAGTACCAGTCGAACCATCCCGACTGAAGGAAGAGAACAGGCTTGAACATGTACGGCGCCACGGCGGCGCTTTGCATGAACGCCCCAGCGATGATCAACACGACGGCGCTTCGACTGATCCGATAAGACAGATGATCGATGTGCAGCGTCACGGCAATGGCAGCCAGCAGCGGTCCCGCACATTGGAGAACCCAAGACAGGCGATCGGGGTACGTGCTGGAGTTCGGGCTGGCCAGGATATTCCCAAGTCCATAGAAGAGGAACCCGACGAACGCCAACCCCAGTGACGCGTACGAGGCACGGATCGCCATGCGACTCGATGTTTCAGCAGGCGCAGTCACAACAGTCGTCATCGATCATCCCCGAAGAAGCAACCCGGACCACGTTGATCCGGTAGCAATCTCCTGTCGAGCGGAACCGGTGGTTCCCTGCTGAGCGAGACGGGTGAACAGTAGTCAAGTGCAACATCTTGCCCACGGATGGGTCACGGAACGCAGTGTCGCTCCGGTGCCGATTGACCACGAGATGCACTGGCTACTGCACTGCACCGGATACCCGCACTCGGAACGGTTGTGCCCTCTGACAACAGCCATCGATGGACCTGCCCACCGGTAGCGTGCAGAACATGGACGAATCCACTCGAGCACCGACGGTGTTCTCCTCATCGACTGTTGATCATCCCGTTGATCGCACCGGACTGCAGGATCTCGAGGCTCGAGTCGGAACGGCGAACGCGTACGCCAGCTGTCTGTTGGGTGAGGGAGCGTTTGCCGTTGTTGGCGACCAAGGCGACAAGGCCGGCGACTTTATGGTGGTAATTCAACAAGCGGTCGGACCCGAATGGGTCGCAGTCAGCCGGCACGAGCTCTGGACAGATGCCTATCGGGCGCTGGGTGAACTCATCGACGACGCTATTGACCGAGTTCCGATCGACCCGATCGATCGTCCTTCTCCCACGATTCTGATCGCCGGCGACAACGGATGCGTCGAGGTCTTGTACCGGACCGTCGACGGCGTCAGGGTCGCACGCGAGTTCGACGAGGGGTTCGACCCGAGGTTCGAGGTCTATGCCCCCCTGTGGGAGGACTTCATCACCGCCACGGACGACGAGGCGACGGACACGGAGCTCAGCGGCTGACGGTCATGGGCCGTGGGTCGATCGATCTAGCCGGTGCTCAGTTCCCTCGAGCCGACTAGCTCCAGATCTGTTGAACCAGTTTGATAGCCCTTTCGCGTCGAGATCCAGCACCGCACCATGGTCGCCGGGATCTGGGTTAGCGCGTCGCTTGCGGCGCTACGATTTCCCGTAGGCACGCCGTGGGCTTCTGGCTCCGGGTTCCGAGTAGGCGATGGGGCCCTAGGTCTTCCTGCAAGGACATGATTCGTCCTTCGAACTGGCGGCGAGCCCTAGTTCGGCGCCATCAGAACGCACATGAGTCGCGAAGAGAGGTCACGTATGCACATGAAGGTCGATCCGGCTGCACTCGTTGCCCCTCGTCGGGTCCGACTCGCGCCCTTTCGGGTGATGGTCGGGCCGGTGACACATCTTGCGGAAGAGCGCGAACGACTCGGTGCACTGCGCTACGAGGGGTTCGAGGTCACGCAGGTCGGTACGACCATCGGGGGAGTGGTCTCCGGTGTCGATCTCACAACTGATCTCACCGAGGAGATCGTGGCGGAGTTGCGTCGGTGTCTCGTGGACTTCAAGGTCCTCTTCTTCCGAGATCAGGCGCTTACTCCTGAGCGTCACGTCGCCTTCGCTAGACGCTTCGGCGATCTGGAGATCCACCCGTTCATTCCGTCGAACACGTCCCAACCCGAACTGGTGCGCTTCGAAAAAGAAGCACAGGTGGGTGGGTTCGAGAATGTGTGGCACTCGGACGTCCCATGGCGCCAGATCCCGTCTGCCGCCGCCGTCTTGCACGCCCTCGAAGTGCCGGCGATCGGAGGCGACACGATGTTCTGTGACATGTATGCCGCCTATGAAGGTCTCGACGACAAGACCCGAGCTCGGATCGATGGCCTCAAGGCGATCAACGACTTCACGAAGGCATTCGGCCACACGCTCGACGAGGCCGGACGGGTGGCGATGCACGAGCAGTATCCGCCCGTGGAGCAGCCCGTGGTCCGTACGCATCCCGAAAGCGGTCGTCGCCTTCTCTACGTCAACAGGGCCTTCACGCAGTCGATCGTGGGCATGTCCGAGGACGACGGCAACGACCTGATCGACTTCCTCGGTGGCCAGGCCAGTACGCCGGAGTATCAGTGCCGATTCCAGTGGGAAGTGGACTCGGTCGCCTTCTGGGACAACCGGGCCGTCCAGCACTACGCCCTCAGCGACTACTGGCCCCATCGGCGGGTCATGGAGCGCGCCAGCATCATCGGCGACCGCCCGGTCTGAGGCGTACAGGCACGTTGTGCCGATGCGCCGACCGGCGCATCGACTCATGGAGATCGCTTTTCGAACTCCGACCTCGAGTCCAGCGATCACCCCAAGTGCAACCAGATCTCCCTGCAAGTCTGCGGAGATGGTTTGTTGGCCCGAAGGCTGGCGCCGTGAGCTGGGATGTGGTGTCCGCCGCTGACCAAGTTGGTTGGGTTACTGTCCCTAGACATCAGGCCTCCTTCGGTTGAGTTGCTCTTGCCTCCGAACGACAGCAGCGCCCCGAGCCACTGCGGACTCGGGGAAGCCCTCCTGACGGCCCGAGTCAGCCGGGAAATGACTCCAAACCACCCGCTCGCACTGGTGGTTCGACGACTCCTTGACCGCGTGTCCGACCACGCTCTGATGGACGGACCAGATGCTCGCGCCCAATGCAGAACATCAAGATCAGCGGGCGCCGCTGATCCCAACCAGGAGGTTCCATGAGCACTTCGCCGCGCCGTATCGTCGTACTCGACACCTGCGTCCTGCTGGCTGACCCGGGTGCCCTGGCCAACTTCCCCGATACCGAACTGGTCATCCCGCTCACGGTCATCGAGGAGCTCGACGGCAAGAAGACGCTCCTGGATGAGATCGGTCGAGCCGCCCGCCTTGTGCTCAACCAGCTCGAGAACCTGCGGGCCGCCAACGGTGGCGACCTCAGCCACGACGTGGAGCTGCTGGACAACACCACCGTCCGGATCGCCACCAACGGCCTGCACCTCGAAGCTCTCCGCAAGGCCTCACTGGACCCGAGAAAGAACGACAATCGCATCCTGGCCGCCGCCATCGGCCTGGCGGAGACCTCCGGCCGTCCGGTCTCCGTCTGCTCTCTGGACTCCGCCTTGCGCATCAAGGCCTCGCAACTCTCCCTGACGGCCGAGAGCTATCAGACCATCGCTCCCATCCGCATGGACGGGCTCCCCACCTACGACGTCGACCCCGAACTGGTCCAGGAGCTCTACTCCGACGAGATGATCTCGTTGGACGACGTCCATTTCAATTTGGAGGAGAACGGGATCGCCGCCCTGCGCTCGGGCTCCACCTCGGTGCTCGTGCGCTGTCGGACCAAGTTCATCGCCCGCTTGGCTGAGTCCCGACCCGCCTACGGACTCACCGCGCGTTCGGCCGAGCAGAGCGCGGCGCTTGAACTGTTGACCGACAAGGCCCTGCCCATCGTCGCCCTCACCGGTCACGCTGGCACCGGCAAGTCGATCCTGGCCCTGGCTGCCGGTCTCCAGCAGGTCTTCTCCCAACGACACACCTACGACCGACTTATGATTCTTCGCCCCATGGTGGCCGTCGGGCGCCAGGACATGGGCTATCTGCCCGGTGGGGTCGCGGAGAAGCTCGGACCCTGGTTCGAGGCGGTCATAGACACCTTGGTGGCCCTCAAGAAGGGCCTGACCCACGCCAAGGCCCGCGAGATGGCCGACGCATGGGTGGACAGCGACCAACTCACTATGGGCGCTCCCACATTCTTGCGTGGGCGCAGCCTGCAGAGCACCTACGTGATCAGCGACGAGGCCCAGAACCTGGAGCCGCTGGTGGCCAAGACCATCCTCTCCCGGCTCGGTGCCGATTCGAAGGTGGTCTTCTTGGGGGATACCACCCAGATCGACAGCCCCTGGCTCAGCGAGTCACGCAACGCCCTGAACGCCCTCATCGATCACGCCAACGGGTCACCTCTGTTCGGGTCGCTCCACCTCCTGCGCGGCGAGCGCAGCCCGGCCGCCGACCTGGCAGCCACCATGCCGTAGGAGCGGTGGAGAGTTGAGGGTAGCGGGTGGAGAGTTGAGGGTCGGCAATCAACGCCTACGAACTGCGGACGGATGCTGGGCAGGCATCGCCTGTTCATCAATGGCCCCGTGGGGCCGAGGCTCGAGATGTTCAGCCCTCGATGGGACTCCTACTCGCTTGATCCTCAGCTCCTCTTCGAGCGACACCCGCCAGAGTGCCCCTGGGAAGCAACGCAGTTTGTAGTCGCTCGGGGCATCCACTTGCCGCACTCCAGGGCCACGCCGGATCTTGCGACAAGGATCTCGGCGACAGGCGCCGCTGCTGTGGGCGCACGCTTGGGCAGATGGCTAACTGTGGCATGGGTGCTGAGGGCGAGACTCACGTCGACCGCACGCCGGGTCCAATACCTCTCGATCTCTGCGCGTTCGAGGGGGAGTGCCGGGTCGTCCGCCACGTCACCGAACGAACTGAGCGCCAAGGCGATGTGGCTGAGGCTGGACAACGGTTCCTCGGGGTTGTAGCGGTACAGGTAGTCGCCGAGGCTCTCTTCGAAGGTGAGGGTTGTCCGCCGCTCGATCTCCATGAGGTCGAAGTAGTCCCTCAGTTCCCCCCGGTCGCCGATGACCTTGATCTTCATCGCAATAAGGTCCTCAAGCTGAGCCACGGGCATTCTGGCAACTACGGTCGGACCCCTGAGCATTGTCTGGGTGCTGGCGTCGAGGAACTGGACCTTGGTCTCGCCCAGGTATCCGTTGATCGTCCCCGGCCCGTGGTCGGACACGTAGAAATCGAGCTCGGAGACGAGTCGGTTGCGCAGCGCCGTCTCGTCGAACGGAACACGGGTGAAGATGTCAAGGTCTCGGCTGATGCGGTGCCCGAGGTGGACCGCGAGCGCTGTCCCACCAGCGAGATAGCCACCTTTTGGGATATACGGCACGATCTTGGGCCACGCCTTCGCCGTGTAGCCAGGGAGGATGTCTCGGACCGATTTGGGCAGACGATCCGTCATTGGTCTTGAGCCGCCCGGGCCAACGCCCTGCGGGCTGGGTCCACGCCGCGCATCCGTGAGGCGGCGACGATCGTCTCGGGGTCCATCTCGGCCAGGAGCCAGGCAAGGGATTGGGGATCATTCGAGTTCAGCAGGCGCCCAGCGATGTACGCCCCGTCCTTGGAGAGTCGCAACTTCGAGGGGTCTGCGTTCCAGAAGTTGTGCCACAACTGGCGGGGGAGTCGATCCGAGTCGGACCGCCGCGAGCACGGAGAGCGAGGCGGCCGCACGAGGCGCAGAGTCGGCCTGAGCGCGCCGAACTTGGCCGAAGCTCGGTTCACCCGCCAGACCCGTACCCGGATGGGCCGGCCCTCGACGACCCGCTGCTCAGCCTGCACAACCAGCCCCTCCTCCTTGAGTGAGTCCAGCACCTTGGCCGCAGTGGTCGGCGAGACGCCGGCGGTAGAGGCGACAGCTCGTGCGGAACGCAGGCCCAAGGGGCGACGAAGCAGAGCGGTGAGAACGAAGAGCTCTTCGTTTGAGCGGTCGGCCCCCGCTGGCACAACACCCAGGACATCGGACAGTTCAACGACCTGGCCGGAGCTGAAGCGCATATGCCCACCCGCAGTGTGGGCCGGGGGGGTGGACAGGCTGGGTACAGTACGAAGCACGCGAGCCACCGATGTCCCGAGCGAACGAGCAACCTGTCCGCTAGTGCTCCATGTGTCCATATCGGAATGATATCGCATATCACCCTAGAAGCGCAGGCGGATTCGTGGCTGGCATCGATCAGCGGTGTTGCGAGGCACTCGTTGGCTCGGCACCTTGAACTGCCCCGGGATTCCTGGAGGCAGTACGAAGCTCAGTTACGGCAGACCAGGGCCGATCGACCTGCCCCACTTCGTCAATAAGTTGTTGAGCATCCGAGGGGTCCCCCGCCTGGGCGTTGCAACACTGTCCGCCGATCTTCGCTGGCGACCGAAATCATGAGACTGCTTGGCCACCCCGCTGCTGAAGACGGCGATAGAGAAGCGGAAGCACTTGGAGGTCCTTCGGGCGCCCAGCGGCCTCCTTGGACCTGATGACATCCTCGAGATCGGCGATGACCACGATCGTTCCCTCGACGTCCATGCGGTGCGCTCGGTGGGCGAGTTCTTCGTACCCGAGATCGAAGGCGTTCGGGAAGAACGAGAGGTCGAACTCACCGTGGTCACAGATGAGATTCCATACCTTGGCTCGACCAAGAGAGGGGCCGTCGTGATCGAACTTCAGTCCTTCGGAAAGCCCGTCGGCCCGGATGCGAGCGTCTAGCTCGTGAAGGGCAGCGGACAGGCGCTCGAGGTTCGCCACGGACGCACTGGGAGTCAGGTCGATATCTCGCGTGGCCGGAATCGGTGCGTGCTGGGCGATCGCTGCGAATGCGCCGATGACCACGTACTCGACACCGAGGCGGTTGAATACTTCCAGGATCGCTGCGGCGTTGAGTGGTGGTGTGGTCACTTGACTGACGTAGGGCTCTCAACGGGCACTGCCTGGCGCCATGCCTGCAACTGCTGGTCACGTTCATGCCGCTCGTCATCCGTCCGAGCCTCGTCAAGCTCTGCCAAGACCTGGTCGTGACTATCGAGAGGTGCGAGGTGCATCCGAAGATCGAAGCCAGCGGCATGCAAGAGGCGAAGCAGGGTCGGCATGGTGGGCTGGCGCAAATCACGTTCGTACGCGGAAATCATGGTTGGCGCCACACCCGCCTTCTCGGCAAGCTTCGCTTGGCTGAGTCCGCTTTTCAGGCGCGCAAGCTGGAGAAGCCCAGCCGAAACAGAAGGTACCACATACTTCTGTGTCATGACACGATTGTATCATGCTGGTTGGGGGTCAGATCGACGACGAGGATGGCGGGCACTGATCAGGCACGTCGTTGGGCGGGTGCAAAGCGAGATCGGGCGACGGGGGAAGGGCGAACCGTGACCCGGGCGACAGAGTGCTGCCCCTACGCGACCCCGGCCCGCACCTGAGGTGCGGGCCGGAGTGAGGTTACTGAGTCGGCTCCCGGTGGGTCCCGGGAGTCCGGTGACTCCGGGGGGAGTGCTACTTACCGGTCAAGGTGAACGTCTGGATGGCATCAGGCGAGACCCCGTTAGAGGCGGTAATGGCGAACGTATGGACCCCCACCAGGTAGTGCCCGGCCAGCGTGGCGTTGCCGTTGCCGTTGTTGGTGATGGTGACCCCGGCCGGTAGTCCCGTGGCGGTGAACGTTGGGAACGACCAGCCACTCGCACGCACCATCAAGGTGAAGGGGTTGCCCACTTTGCCGGACTTGGCCGCCACACTGAGGAAGGCCGGCGGTTGGTTCACCACCAGGGTGAACGTCTGACGTGCATTGCCCGAAGTGCTCCTGGCGAAGAAGTGCAGGTTTTTGATGCCTCCGGTACCGGCCGTTGGCGTGCCCGACAGGGTGGCCGTGCCGTCATTGTTGTCGACCAGCGCCAGCCCCGAGGGCGGCACCGAACCGGTGATCGCCGGGGCTGGGGCCCCGGTGGTAGTCACCGTGAAGCTGCACGCTTGGCTCACCTGGCACGTCGTGGTGGTGGCCGAGGTGAAGGTGGGCGCCGCCGGTACCACGGTCAGGGTGAAAGCCTGTGGTGCCGAGTCACCGGACACGGTCGAGTGCGCCGTGATGGAGAGCGGGAAGGACCCCACAGCGGGCGTGTTGCCCGAGAGCAGTCCGGCCGACGTGAAGGTCACGCCGGAGGGCAGGGCGCCTGTTGCGCTGTAAGTGACCGGTGCAGTGCCCGACGCTGTCACGTGGAACGTGTTGTCCACGCCCTGTGTGAAGTTGGTGTGGTTCGGCGAGGTGATCGCCGTCTGACGGGCATTGAACTGCACGGCGGGCACGTAGTAGCTGCCCGCTCCGTCATCCCAGCAGCCGCCGTCAAAGCGGAATGTGCCCACGCCGCCGGCTCCGCCGTCGCAATACCAACCCGCCGTGGTGGTGGCCCAGAAGATGCCGTTGGTCAAGGCGTTCGACCCCACGGTCACGTTCGTCGGGTCAAGGCTGAGCCCCACGTTGAGGGAGTCGTAGGGACATCCAGCAGACGTCGCGAAACATGCGGTTGAAGTGCCCATGGGTCCGCCGATGGCCGGGTCGCCGTAACTGGTGGTGCGGATCTCCACGCCGTAGATGACCTTGTTGGGAACGGTCACATTACCCAGGTTCAAGGACGCGTCGGTCTTGATGCTGTTAAAGCAGCTGGAACTCGCAACGTCGAACCACTTTCCGGGGGTGGCGGAGCAATTAGTTGGGTCCGCCGATGGCCGGTAGGTCAGGTTAACCGTCTGGGTCACGGAAGTGATGAGGGCACCGGTCGTATTGTCCGGGTTTGCCGCGTAGAGGTTGAGGGTGATCGGCTGGGCAAAGGTGGCACCGGGCGACGTAGAGCAGTCGCCGGTGGACCAGCCTCCGTTCTGACAGCCATAACTTTCCATCGAGACGACCACGTTGTTGAGGGCCCGGGAGGTCCCGGGAGCGAGGACGATCTCGTTGCCCACCTCGGTGGCCACCACGACCGCCCGAGAGACCACCCGGCCGTCGACTCGGCCCTTGACGTAGGTGGCGTCCAAGAAGACGTAGGGGAACGCGATGTGGGCGAGGTCTCGGGTCCGGAACGCCTCGAGCTCGGTGTCCATGCCCGCACAGATCCGGGAGACCTCGGACTTCGAGATCCCGGTGTCGGCTCCTAAGGCCTGGACCAGATCGTCGACCTTCCTCGTCGAGACCCCGTGGACGTAGGCCTCCATGACCACGGCGTGCAAGGCCTGGTCGATGCGTCGCCGGCGCTCCAGGATCGAGGGGAAGTAGGAGCCCTTGCGGAGTTTTGGGATCTTGACGTCCACGTCGCCGGTCTTCGTCGACAGCGTCTTGGAGCGGCTGCCGTTACGTCGAGTTGTCCTCGTGACCGTCCGCTCGTGGGGCGCAGCCCCGATCACCTCGGTGGCCTCGATGTCGATCAGGGCTTGATAGAGGAACCCGACCATCTCTCGGACGAGGTCGAGATCAGGACGGTCATGGAACGCGTCGAGCAGCGTGGACGGGTCAAACTGGTACTGGGTCATCGGAGCTTCCTTTGGTCGTGTCTTTTTGACGGGACACGTTGAGGTTGCTCCGGTGGCCCACCTCTTAGGTGGACCCTGTCAGTGACACCACTTCAGGGGACGTGATCAGACGATCGGACCTGGCGGAGTTGGACGGCCCGCCCTGGCCCGTAGAACACTGGCCACCATGACCACGTACGACCGCCCCTTCG